>NVRK02000112.1 GCA_002400845.2 Hyphomicrobiales bacterium | reverse complement strand
TGTAATTGGTCTAATTAAATATTCCAAAAATGTACGATCACCTGCTTGAATGAAGGCATCTACTGGCATGCCAGCAAAAATCTGATCTCTGGATATTTCTTTAGGTAATGTTGGAGAAAGTTGTAAACGTGCCAAATAATATGGCACTCTTGTATCTTGGTCTATTAGTCTATCTGCAGAAACATAACTGACTATTGCATCTACTTCTGGCGTGGTTCTTGTATTTAAGGCTGTAAATCTAACCTTGGCATCAAGACCTGGCCGCACAGCATCAATGTCTTGCGGTGCTACTCTTGCCTCTACAATTAAATCGCTGCTTGTTGGTAAAATTTCCAAGATCGTTTCACTAGAGCGCACAACACTGCCAACTGTGTTTTTAAGTAATTTTACGATGATACCATCAGCAGGAGATCTAATAATAACGCGCTTTAATATATCTTCTCGCGCGAGTAATTGCTCTTCAAACTCACCAATTTCTCGTCTTATGCTGTTAATTTCAGCCGATGCTGTTTCTTTTCTTCGAGCCTGAGCACCATTTACCTGTTGTTTTATCTCTAAGATGGATGTTTTACGTTGCGCAATTTTTGCCTTTAAAGAACCAATGCGTCCAATCGTGTCAGAATCTTCGCGTTGCAGTGCGGTATATTCTCTTTTAGCTGTCAGGCCGCGTTTTAGGAGCTGTTTCTTTTGTTCCAACTCATCTTTAATAATGACAAGTTTTGTTTCTTCAGAATTCATTTGAACTTGCAGACCAGAGATTTCCTCCTTTGTTGCAAGTACACGTTGGTCCAACACTCCTAAATCGGAGACATGCCTTTTATAACGCTCTTCAAATTCTCTTGCTTGTTGTCGCAAAATATTCTCGCCAGAAATCTGCTGAGCCTTATCACTTATTTGCCCTGAGAACGTCAAATCCGTAGTGCCATCACGCTCTGCCTCAGCACGCGCTTCTTTTGCGAATAACCCCAAAAGCGTTGTTGCTAAACGATCTCGATCTGCCTTTACTCTTGTATTATCTAGCTTAATTAATGGCTGTCCAATGTGAACACGGTCACCCTCTGCTATCATAATTGAAGAAATGATACCGCCTTCTAAATGATTTACTTTTTGATTAAGTCCACTTGCTGCAATAACACCGCTTGCAACTGCAGCACCCGAAATTGGAACAGTGGCGGCCCAGTAGCCAAACCCACCAAAGAAAGCGGCTACAGTTACCATGCCAATTGCAATTGGCATTTTAACGGAGGTCGGCATTTTATTTTTCCAAGCAGAAGGATTGTTTGAAACTTCAACCATCATATTGTTCCTTTAGCTTTAGTAGTCATGTTTTTCATAGATTCTTTTTTCGTACTGGTACTTTTAGAAGTTTGTTTTTTAGCAGAGCTGTTTTGTGCCTTTTGAGTATCTTGGTTTTTATTATATTTGGCAATGATGGTATTTCTATCGTCAAAATCTGTAATCTTACCTTCATTCATGCGCATGATTTTATCAGCTACTCGCAATGCAGATTCACGTTGTGAAATAATCATTACCGAAATATTATTTTTCTTTGCATCAATCATCGCTTTTAGAAGCGCTGTTTCGCCGTTTCGATCTAGACTCGAATTTGGCTCATCTAATATCAGCAATTTAGGATTGCCATAAAAGGCTCTAGCCAAACCAATGCGCTGTTTTTCACCGCCAGATAATTGCGCTCCGCCTGGGCCAATGAGGGTGTCAAACCCTTGTGGCATAGACTTAATCAAATCATCTACATAAGCAATATTTGCAGCCTTAATGATACTTTCAGAACTTGGGTCATGTTCAAATCTCGAAATATTTTGCGCAATCGTTCCTGGCAACAGTTCCACGTCTTGTGCTAAATAACCAACATATTGACCTAGGTCTTCTGGGTCCCAATTGTTAATGTCGTGGCCATCTAAACGAACGGTGCCAGCCCTTGGCTTTAAGGCACCAACAATAATGCGTGCCAGTGTTGATTTGCCTGAACCAGACGGACCGATCACAACAACAGACGTACCAGGTTCGATTTGAAAAGAAACATTGGCAAGTACTGGTTTTGAAGTTGGGTCTAATGCATTTGGTTGGAGTATATTTTCTACCTGCAGCAAGCCTTTTGGTGCTGGCAATTTTGTATAATCAATTTCATTGTCTGTAAGTGATAAAAACGATTTCAATCTTTTCCAAGATCTAACCCCAGCAGTTAGATTTCTCCATGCGCCAATAACTTGATCGATTGGCTGTAATGCACGGCCTGAAACAATAGAGGATGCAAAAATCATTCCTGCTGTCATTTCACCTTGCAAGACTAACAATGCGCCATAGCCTAAAATCACGATTTGAATGCCTAAGCGTATGAAGCGCGAAATGCCAGAAAATTGCGCATTGATCTTTGCTGATTTATCACCTGCAATTATTGCATTAACGTGAGAATTACCCCAGTGATTTACAACGTTTGTCACCATGCCCATTGCGATAAGACTGTCTGCTGTGCGAGCTAAAAATTCTGTTTGCAAAGAAGACGACATTTGCTTTTCGTTATGTTCTTTGGCTGCTGCAGATGTTGCGACTTGGTTTAATATTGCGACCAGTACCAATATACCTGCACCTGTTAAGGTAAGCCAAAATATATGAGGGTGAACGAAATAGAGTATGCCAATGAATATTGAGGCAAATGGCAGGTCGAGTGCTGCAAATACTTGTCGCGAACTAATTAAGTTACGAATGTCAGCAAGGTCGCGCATGGGCTGAGCATTGCCGCCAGAAAATGCACCTGTTTTAATGATATGTCTTAAAACAGTATCGCCAAGCGTTGCATCTAAACGTACTGCTGCGCGGTTTGCCAATATAGATTTAATGGCTTCCATACCACCTAAAATGGCCAAAGCAAACACGGCTATGATTGACAGGTAAATAAGAGTGTCTGTGCTTTGTGATGGTAAAACACGGTCATATATTTGCAGCATATAAAGCGGAATCGCTAACATCAGCAAATTAGAAAACAGTGAGAAGAAAGCTACCACCCACAGCAACTTTTTAAAGTCGTTGATCGCTTTTTTTACGATATTCATTTGTGTCCTCAATCACTCAATGGAAGTAGGCCAACATCAAACAAGTGACGCTTGAGCCTGCTATATTATATAAAACCAATTATTAATATTTTGATTTCTTCACACGTTAGAAGGTATATATATATGGTAAAGGTTTCATTACTGAAAGAGCATACAAAAAAGCCCCACCTTTAAAGATGGGGCCTTAAAATTCTAAAATAGGTTTAGAAAATTATTTCTTTTTAGTTCTAGCTTTTGCAGGCGCTGATTTAGCAACCAAAGCATCTCTAATTTCTGCAAGTAATACTTGATCTTTAGATGGTGCAGGCGGAGCAACTGTTGGCTTCACTTCTTCTTTTTTAACAAGATTGTTAACAGCTTTAACCATCATGAATACGATGAAGCCCAAGATTACGAAGTTGATTACAGCAGTGATGAAGCTACCATAAGCTAGAACAGCGCCCTGCTCTTTAGCTGCTTCTAGCGTAGTTTCTGTTATTGCTGATGAAAGCGGTGCGAAGTAATTTGAAAAATCCAAACCACCAAAAACCGCTCCAATAACAGGCATAATAACATCACCAATAAGTGATTTTGTGATTGCACCAAATGCACCACCGATGATTACACCAACAGCAAGGTCCATTACATTGCCCTTCATAATGAAGGCTTTAAATTCATTCAACATTAAGTATCCCCTTAAACAAGATATCGACTTTAAGAACCTTCATTAAAAGCTTCCCAATAGTCACTTTAAAAAACGTCATCAGTGCTCCAAACCCAAATTTTGGCCCCAATTACACCAGACATAATTTTGTTTATAAAGAAGTGTTAAGCAAACGTTAAGCTTTATTTTCATATCAGTACAACCTCAAGGGCATCGTTGTCCTCAAATATATTGGTCATCTTAGCGCTTACCAACTAATTCATATCTGTATTCATAATGGACGCTAACCTTAGCCTATAGTTGTATTTTACTTGCTGATGCCAAAACGTCATTATAAGTCTATAGTATGGGAGTAATAAGGTGGGAGGCCGATTGTGCAAGCTTGGTTAGTCGTTAGCGTTGCAATTTTATATTTGTTGGTTTTATTTGCTGTAGCTCGCTTTGGTGACACATATCAACAAACTGATGGCCTTCGTTCGCGTGCAACTATTTACCCGCTTTCTCTTGCTATCTATTGCACGAGTTGGACGTTTTTTGGATCGGTAGGACTTGCCGCATCTAGTGGATTAAATTTTTTGGCCATTTATATTGGCCCGATTTTAATGATTACTGTTGGCTTTGGTCTTTTCAAAAAAGTAGCCAGCCTTTCGAAAAGAGAAAGCATTACCTCTGTCGCCGATTTCTTGGGCGCGCGATATGGGAAAAGCGTAAAGGTTGCAGCTGTTGCAACCATTATCGCGGTTGTTGGAACAATTCCCTATATTGCATTGCAATTGAAAGCTGTTTCATCCTCGCTCGATACACTTATATCGCCTCAAGGCTTTCAATTATCTAACACGCTTTCATTCTTAGGACCGGTATTGGGAGATGTTTCATTTTTAATAGCCATATGTTTGGCCGCCTTCACAATTTTATTTGGTACAAGACATTCAGATGCAACAGAACACCAATTTGGTTTGATGCTTGCTGTAGCGCTTGAATCATTTATCAAACTGGCAGCGTTTTTATCCGTTGGATTGTTTGTCACCTTTTTCATGTTCGACGGCGTTGGTGACCTAATAAACCAAGCTTCTACTAATGCTAATATTCTGGCAATTGTGGAACGCGACATAGACTTTGTAAATGTGGCTGTTCTCACGCTTTTAAGTTTTGTTGTATTTCTACTTTTGCCAAGACAGTTTCATGTAGCGATCGTTGAAAACCAGACAGAAGAAGAATTGACCCGAGCACGATGGCTTTTTCCACTTTACTTGGTACTCATCAATCTATTTGTAATTCCAATTGCAGCCGCAGGTTTAATTACATTTGGAACGAATGTAAGTGCCGATAACTTTGTTTTGGCTTTGCCGCAGACTGTCGACAATAACATCATCTCAATCTTTGCTTTTATTGGTGGTCTATCTGCTGGTACTGCTATGGTTATTGTTGCCTGCGTTTCGCTTGCAATCATGATTTCTAACCACCTCATTATTCCAGCTTATTTGAGCAGCAACGCATCGCAATTAACAGATGCCCAAAGTGTGAATATGGAACAGCGTATCTTGAAGATACGCCGCTGGGCCATTTCTGGTGTTTTGATGTTGGCATTTGCCTATTACAAACTTGCTGATAATACCCAAGCTTTGGCATCAATCGGCCTTGTTTCTTTTGCGGCCATCGCCCAACTAGCCCCTGCATTTTTTGGTGGGTTATTTTGGAGAAGAGCAAATGCGCGTGGCGCAATGACCGGCATGGTTATTGGCTTTGTATTTTGGGCTCAAACATTATTACTACCAACAATGGGTGTTGAGCTTTTTACATTCAGCTTTCTACCAACCTATTTAACATCGCTCGATTACCTTGGGTTTAATAATTTTTCGACTGGTGTCATTTTGAGCCTCTTCTTCAATACACTTGGTTATATTGTTACTTCGTTTTTATTCAAAAACTCTCCGCTAGAAGGCCACCAAGCAACTTTGTTTGTTGGCTATAAAAAAGAAAAATTAATTGCTCAAAATTATGATGGTGACGTTACCGTAACCGTTGCCCAGATTAGAGAATTACTTGTCCGCTATTTAGGCGATACGCGCACAGAACGTGCCTTTACGAGATATTGGCACGAGACTGGTAATGTCCTTAGAGAAACTGAATTGGCAGATAGAAAACTTATTCAGTTTTCTGAACAATTACTCGCAAGTGCCATTGGCTCTTCATCATCTCGCTTGGTGCACTCACTGTTATTACAACGTTTTGGCTCTACTTCTACTGCAAATTTAACTTTGTTGGATGAAGCAACTGAGGCCATTCAATATAACCGTGATGTTTTACAAACCGCATTCGACCAGCTTGAACAAGGCATTACTGTTTTTGACTCTAACTACAAACTATCCTTTTGGAACAAACGCTTTAGAGTTTTACTAGACCTTCCTATCAGTGTTGGACAAGCAGGAACGCCCTTAAGTGAAATTGCAAAAACCATTGCCGTGCAACATCGAAAATCAGATGCCGATCACAGCTTTGATGGACTGCAAGAAAATCTACTCAGGCCAAACACTGCATGGGGGCTTGCTTTGCCCAAGCTTGAAAGAATTTTGGAGATACGTTCAAGCCCAATGCCAGGCGGTGGCATTGTTATTGCTTGGAACAATGTTACCGAAAGAATGCTCGTTTCCGAAGCGTTGCGAGAGGCTAATGAAACACTTGAAAAACGAGTGGAAGAACGCACCAGCGACTTGGTGTTCGCAAATAAGGAACTTGAAATTGCAACACGTTCTGCTGATTTAGCGAACGCCAGTAAAACCAAATTTTTGTCTGCGGCAGGGCACGACCTTTTACAGCCGCTCAATGCCGCGCGCCTATATGCATCAACATTAGTTGAGCAAAATACGGATGGTAAAAATGATATATTAGCGGGCAACATTTCAAAGTCGTTAGATTCAGTAGAAGAATTGCTGGGTTCTATTTTGGCTATCTCACGACTGGATAGTGTGGATCCTAAAATGAATATTGGAATTTTTCCGATACAAAAAATATTCGATCAAATTGATATCGAATTTCGTCCTATGGCAGAAGAAAAAAACTTGGAACTAATTATTTTACAATCGTCACTCTGGGTTAAATCAGACCCAGCTTATTTGAGGCGATTGCTACAAAACTTGGTTTCAAATTCCATTAAATACACCCCTGATGGTAGAATTTTAGTCGGCTGCAAACGCACTAAAAGCCAAGTATTTGTGGAAGTGATGGATACTGGATTAGGCATTGGTGATAAAGACCAAGATACAGTGTTTAGCGAATTTACGCGATTAGACTCTGGCATTCAACAAGCCCCAGGTCTTGGCTTGGGCCTGTCTATCGTTGACAGAATATCTAAAATTCTAGATCACCCAGTTACACTAAATTCTACGGTTAATATGGGTACACATTTCAGAGTAACTTTACCACGCAGTAAAGCGGTGATTAGCACCCAAAAAACTGAAGCACGCAAAAAAGAAAGATATACAAATTCATTATCTGGATTGCGTGTTCTTTGTATCGATAATGATCTCTCCATTCTTGATGGTATGCGCACCTTATTGGAACAATGGAATTGCGATGTTATAATTGTAACGGATGCAAATGCAGCGATTAAAGAAATGCGGAACAAACGATACGCCCCTGAAATTGCATTGGTTGATTACCACTTAGATTCGCAAAATGGATTGCAGGCGATTAACCAATTTAGAGATGCTGGCTATTCACGATTACAATCAATTTTGGTTACAGCAGACCGTTCACCAGAAGTACAAAAAGAAGCGGAAACTGTAGGCGTTTCAATATTAAACAAACCTATAAAACCTGCTCAGTTAAGAGCCGTACTATCGCAAGCTAGAACACAACTAAGCGCTGCTGAGTGATTTTAGAATACTGCGCAAGCTAAATCTAATGGATTATCTAAACAGATTTTTATACAATGGTTGGGTTTGATAGTTTTGTAAGTGAAATTACAGCTTGTGTACGACTGTCTACACTCAGCTTTAAAAGAATTGCTGAGACATGCGCTTTTACAGTCGCTTCTGACACATCCAACTTATAAGCGATTTGCTTATTTAACAGCCCTTCGCCCAACATACCCAATACACGATGTTGCTGGGGTGTGAGGCTTTTCATTTTCTTTAGTAGCTCTACTTCTTCCAAATCTTCGTCACCAGATAAATCTATACCTTGGGGAATGCATACTTCGCCTTGTAGAACCTGATTAATTGAGTTCCTAATATCTTCCATACTTGATGATTTCACAATATAGCCAGCTGCACCTAATGCTAAAGATCTACGGATAACAGCAGGATCATCGATTGCAGAAACCACAATAACTGGAATAGCAGGATAAGAAGACCTAGAATGAGATAGGCCAGAAAGCCCCTTGCTTCCAGGCATGTTTAAATCTAGCAGGAGTATATCTACTGGCGACCCACCCTCTAAGAGCTTCATCGCAGAATCAAAATCTTCTGCAAGCTCAAGTGATACTTCTAATTCCAACCCGCTTATTGCGCTCGCCAAGGCATCACGAAACAAAGGGTGGTCATCTGCTATGATTATTTTTAACAAGCCAGTCATTATTCAACGTATCTCCCAGAATTCAACGTATCTCCCAGACATTTTACCATTATAGCATGTTTTCTTACTTGTAAAACAATCCTAAAGGCTAATAAACTTACATTAAATGTGAAATAATACATTGAAATCGTATTTATTCATGCAGATCAGCAATAGGTTATATATTTTCCTTTTCACATAAAAGTTTCACATATCAAAAGATTATGATATCAGCCAATTTCAAAATGGTGACGTGAGGGGAATATTATGAAACGCTATGGTGGTGATCTACAAAAAGCAAAACGAGTACTTTTGCTTTTTACAGCGCTCATTGCAGTTTTGTGGCTTCCTGTATTGTGGTTGGGTAATGAAATAGACAGCCGCACAGATTTTTTCTCTATACCAATAACTTGGGCATATGCTCTTATTCTATTACCAATCGCATTAACCGTAGTATTAAGCATTGCACGTCGGTTGTTTGAGCAGGCCAACAGATAATGATAAAAAGAAAAAGCCATAATAAGAAACAAATCGGTGCATTTATAATATCGGTAGTTTTGTTTTTATCCATTCTCTTCATCATGGAAAAAACTGGTGTTCCACGTAAATACGCCGTTATACTGACTGCTTTTTACGCGATTATGCTGAGTGTCATTCCAATACTTAGGGGCGCGACGACCTCTAAAGAAAAGTTCTTCTTTTGCGATCGGTCTATTAGCGCAAACCTTAATGCGTTCGCAATTACTGCCAGTGTCGCTTTTCCAGTTATATTAATGAATGGTGTTGCGCTGTTTTTTGCTAAGCCTAATATATTTATATTATTCAGCGTTAGCATCGTGGTTGGTATGGCACTTGTTACTTTAATTATTGGTCGCCCTTTAAGACAAAGTGGCGCTACTAATATGTCGAATTTTTTTGAAGTACGTTTTAACACCAAACATTTACCAAAATTACTATCTATTATTAATTTAATTGGCAGCACTATTTTATTCGTAATCGTCATTCATTCGGCAGCGATCATGGCATCATGGTTTTTCAACCTACAAAACAGCATAACGCTCCTAGTTGTTATTCTGGCATCAGTTATGGCTGCTAGTTTTGGTGGATTATCGTCTACAACGCGCCATGCTGGTGTTGCTGTTATTTGTCTTTTATTCGCCATTAATATTCCACTTGTTTTAGCTGCATTTAATATTTCTAGTTTCCCAATTGGTCATTTGTCTTTTGGCAGTGCCGCTTTAGAACCAGGGTTCGAAATTGAAAGACAGTTAGAAGCTGCGGGGCTATCCTCTTTAGGCTCCAGCGTTGCTGGACTTCCAAATATTGTAAATTGGTCAAATGGACATGTTATTATAGCCGCTATTTGCATTTCACTTGGCATTGTTGCCATGCCTACTATTTCTCAACAGTTTGCAGCGTCTCGTATCACTGAGCGTGCATCAATAGCTGGTGAGCGCTCTTTAATTATTTTTGGGCTATTAACGCTCTCTATTTTTGCGCTCGCTGCCTTCGCAAAGATAATTTTTTACGGCAACATCTTGGGGCTGACTAGTGGTGAAGCAGGTATCGAAATGCCATTCTTGTTTGAGTGGGGCAATAATTTACCCGGCATAATTAGTGTTTGCCAACAAATATCATCTACGCCTGAACAGTTAGTGGAAGCATGTAATAACAACCCCAATTACATTCTTCAATTTTCGGACATACAAATTAATGGACCATTTTTGTTAGCGGTAATTGGTAATATAATGGATATGCCTTTTGCCATCACAGCATTTATTGTTGTCGCATTGTTGCTCGTTCTTATATCAATTGCATCTTCTAATTTGTTTTCACTGTCTAGCAATTTGATAAATGCATTTTACTCTCAAAATTTGGCACATACCACCAGCCTAGAAATCGTTTTAACAAGATTGATTATCTTGTTTGTCGGATTTGGTGCTGGATTATATTTAGCAAGCTTTACACTTGATTATACAACACTGTTTATTAGCGCCATGGGGTTCTTTGCATCAAGCTTATTGCCAAGTATTATCGGTGCGTTTTTATGGAATAAGACCACCAGCTTGGCTGCGACTGCCAGCATTGCATGTGGATCGTTAATTTATGCAATCCATTGGCTTATCGCCAGCGGCACATTAAATATTGTCAATGTCGACCAAATCGATTTTATGGGCATACCTGCAGAATTAGGGGCTATAATTGCATTGCCTATTAGCGCATTGGTTTTGATAGTGGTTAGCATTACGAACAGCACTGAAGAAACATGCGAACAATCAGCCGCATTCTCAAAATCTATTTTCCAAGATGAAGACGAAGTTGTAATTATAAAAAATCGTTTTTAAGAAACTTAGGCATATTGACTTATGCAGTATGTAAGCGCTTGCAGTTAAGTTTGCCATATGCAAAACCCGAAGCTAACTAAACACAAGTTGGAGACGTAAATGCTGCCAGAAATAATATACAAAGTGGTAGGGTTTGAAGAATGGGATAAAGCAGTTTCATCCGGTCAATTTGAGGGTGCTGAAATTGACTTGCAAGATGGTTTCATTCACTTTTCAACAGCGCAGCAAACAAAAGAAACTGTAGCTAAACATTTTGCAGGACGTGATGATTTATTATTAGTTGCAATAGCGACCGAACCTATGGCACGCCACTACAAAATGGAAGTATCAAGAGGTGGTGATTTATTTCCGCATCTTTATGCTAAATTACCCGTGGCCAATGCTGATTGGTGGCAAGAATTACCTTTAGGCGAAGACGGCGTTCATATTTTTCCAAAAGAGTTTCCAGCATGAATCTATTCCAAACATTTCTAAAGCCAGCTTTATTTACACTTGATCCAGAAGCTGCACATAACGCCTCGATAAAGGCTCTAAAAAGTGGTTTATTGCCATCCTGTGCTGCCATAAACGATCCTAGATTGGTGCAATCTATTGGGGGCTTGAACTTTCCAAATCCACTTGGTCTTGCCGCTGGCTATGACAAGAATGCAGAAGTGCCAGATGCTGTTCTAAAACTGGGTTTTGGTTTTACCGAAATAGGAACAATTACTCCGCGTGCTCAAACTGGCAATCCTAAGCCGCGCATGTTTAGACTTGTAAATGACCAAGGCGTTATCAACCGTTTAGGTTTTAACAATGCGGGACATGATGCTGCTTTGAAGAGGTTAGAGGTACGCAAAGAAAACACCGGTATTGTTGGCATAAACATTGGAGCCAATAAAGATTCGCAAGATTTTACCGCGGATTATGAAACTGGCATTAAGAACTTTGCGCATCTGGCAAATTATTTCACCGTAAATATTTCTTCGCCCAATACGCCTGGCCTTAGAAATTTGCAAACAGCGCAATCTCTGACACTTCTTCTTGAGCGTATTTTTATTGCTTTGGATGCAAGTGGTGTAAAAAATAAGCCACCTGTGTTTTTAAAGCTTGCTCCAGACTTGATATCAAAAGATATTAAGTCGATCGCTAAGGTAGTCAACAAATCAAGTCTGTCTGGATTGATGGTATCGAACACCACGCTTGCGCGAAATGGTTTATTAGACACAAAAACAGCAGAGCAACAAGGTGGGCTTTCTGGCAGACCATTGTTTGAACGCTCGACCATAGTATTGGCTCGCTTTGCGAAAGTGATTTCGAAAGACATTCCACTTATTGGTATTGGCGGCATTGATAGCGCGGAAACAGCTTGGCAAAAAATGGAAGCTGGCGCGTCTTTATTGCAATTATATTCTGGCATGATTTATAATGGCCCTGGCCTGCCAAACAAAATTATAAAAGGTTTGACAAAACGTTTGGATCAAGAAGGTATTAGCCATATCAATGATATTGTTGGTACAAAAACTGACGTTTGGGCGAAGAAAAAACTACCAGAAGAATTGGGCTAAATATATGAGCATTACAATTTGGCATAATCCAAGATGCAGTAAATCGCGCCAAACTTTGGAATTACTAACCATACAAGGCATTAAGCCGCAGATCGTTGAGTATTTAAAACAAGCGCCTAGTTTGGAAGATATAAAAAGCGTGCTTGATAAATTAGGTTTAGAACCACGTGCAATTATGCGCAAAGGTGAAGCAGTTTATAAAGAGCTAAACCTTAAAGAGGTTACAGACGATAAAGCGCTAATACAGGCAATGTTTGAACATCCAATCTTAATTGAACGTCCAATAGTAATTACAGATACCCATGCCGCAATTGGTAGACCACCAGAAAGCGTGTTGGATATATTGTAGTACTTTTTTTTAAAAGCTGGCCTTAATTTTGGGTGCCAATCGCACTGAGAGTAGTATTCCTCGCGCGAGTAAAAAGACATGAAGCGCTAGCCAGAGGCCAACATTTTCGTAGCTTTTTAAAAGCCACCAACTGCAGATGAATACTACAAATGAAGCAAGCATCATTTTACTCATTTCACGTGACCAAGTAGCCCCAATAAACACACCATCCATTTGAAATGCCAACACGCCTGTTAAGGGCGTTAGCGCTGCAAATATTAAATATTTATTCGCCTCTACTCGAACACTCTCAAGTGTTGTTATCAAACCGACTGCAAGATCACCAAAATATAAAAATATCAAGGCAAGCCCAGCACCCAGTATAAAGTTCCAAAACGTGGTGAGTTTCATACCGCGCAAAAAAGCAGCTTTGTTATTAGCGCCAATTGCTTGGCCAACTATTTGCTCTGCGGCTGTTGCCAGACCATCTAAAAAATACCCTCCAAACATGAAAAAGTTCATTAACACTGCATTTGCGGCAAGGGTATTTTCACCAAAACTTGCACCTTGTGCTGTAAAAAAGGCAAAGGTAAAAAGCAGAACAAATGAACGTAGCATGATGTCTGCAGTTAAATTTGCAAACCGCAATAATGCACTACGCTCAAACACTCTTGCCCTCGAGGGGCGGTTTTTGTGATCTAATAATTTCCAGCAAATAAACACACCAACCATTGCCGCAATTACTTCGCTAATCACAGTTGCCCATGCAACACCTTCAATACCGTAACCAAGGTTTAAGCCAAGTAGTATGGATAAAATTATGTTTATACCGTTGAGTAAAAACTGTAAAAGCAATCCCCATCCAGCGCGCCCTAACCCTACGAGCCAGCCCAAAATCGCGAAATTTGCTAAATTTAACGGCGCTGCCAATATTCTAATTGAAAGATATTTTTGTGTAGCATTGGCTACTTGTGTACCCGGGTCCATAAAATACAAGCTGGCAGAAATTAGCCAAGGCGATACCACGACGATTATCATGCCCGAAACCGTAGCTATTAATACAGCACGAAAAAGCGTCGCTTGAATTTCTTTTTCGTTGCCTGCACCAAATGCTTGAGCGGTGAGCCCCGTAGTGCCTGACCTTAAAAAATTGAAGGTTGCAAAAAGCAAACCAATAATAACAGCACCTACTGCAAGTCCGCCAATTAAGGCAGGATCGCCTAAGCGCCCGACCACTGCCGTATCTACCAGCCCCAAGAGAGGCACAGTTAAATATGCTAATGTCATTGGAAAAGCGATACCAATCACCATTTTATGGGAGACTTGTAGAGGGAGGGCTTTTGCCAATTTAGTTTGATTTAATTTCATTATATTTTTCTACAGTTTCAGTTCTATTTATCAAGAAACAAAATTACCCACTAGAAAAATATTGCAATAGACGCCAATGCATAAAAGGCTCCAAAAATATTTCGAAGCCTCAAATTATCTGTAATTTTCTAATCTTGTTACGGACGAAACTTTAAAACTCGCATTAAAACAAATATAGGAATTACGACCATTGCGCCGTAGATGAAGTATTTTCCGATACGGCCAAATGCTTCGAAACCCAAATCGTAGATGCGTTCGAAAAAATCGCGTATTGCGTACCAAACTTCAACAGGTGTAAAGTTTAATGCACTCATTATAATGCCAACTACAAATGAAATCACCGCCAGCTTAACCAGCGTGCGAGAAGGTGTATCACCTAAAAATCGTGTGATTTTTTCAGACATATTAATGCCTCCGTTTTAAATTCATTTTTTATTAGATAGTGAGTTAAACCATCAAGTGCAATGAGGTTGACACTAATTTTTACATTCCTCAACTACTTTGGGCTTCAGTCGCTCTGGCGTATAGAAATGTTATAAGTCCGATAAAGGCAATAAACAAAAACCAGTTTAAAATCATATTTGCGGTAAAGTATATAATTTCAATAACCACGGGGCGTTGCCAATTTGAATTTACGACTTCAGTAAGTACGTCTGTAAGTCTGCTAACGACAAACCATAACATTATAAAAATTGAAGTTATAAAAAAGATAGTGGCTTTAACATTTTTTGATAAGGCCCAACTTTTAGCAATCGTAAATTTTGCACCGCCTATCGCTACCACAGGAAGCAAAATACTCAAGCGCAGGACAAAATACAAAACCAAAAAATATACAATTGGATAGTAAGTTACTGGTAAAAATTTCACGCCAGTTAGGTCATAAATTATAGGATTGATATAAAATAAAACTAACAAAAAGATGGCTACAATTATAACAATAAGACTTGCAAGAAGTGCCGACTTGAAAAAATAAGACAAGACAATATCCATTGGCGGAATTGAAAAAATGCCCTTGGGTTTTTCATCCAGTAAGACAAACCGATGCCAATTAATAGAACAGCTTACAAATGCAACAATGAAGATGAATAAAATTGCCGCGTTAAATAACAACCCTTTTAAGCTGTATATGCCTTTATATAAATTAGTTCCCTGTGGAACCACAAAATACATTAAGTAATATAATGCTGTGATAAGCACGGCCCATCCAGCGCAATAGCGAAGTGCTATGCCAAAATATTTAGCCACTATCTCTATAGAGACTTTAATTATTTGAAATGCATCTGACATAAATCACCTTGAAAACCACATGAGGTGATTGGTCCAAAAACAATCTCTGAATATGAACGGTACTCACAGAGCTCGTATTATTTTTTATCTGGCTTTTGTATATTTTGCAAATTTTCCAAGTTTTGCAAACCAACTGGGTCTACTATACCTCTTGGACAGCCAGCGGTTACGGCAGAAGCCGCATTTACAAGATCGGCAAAACTTTTTTCACCATTTATTTTTCCACTCAAGCCAACCGTAATTTCTGAAATTAAAGTTCTGTTACTGTCTGGATCTCGACGGCAAGAAATTCTAAGTCTTTCACCAGCAGCAGGACCAAAGCTTTGGCTAAATGCTGCTTTTATCTCGTCGGATGTGACTTCTAAACCGATACGCGATTCAAATAGATCTTGAAGCTTTGAGGCGTTGATGCGTCGTACCAACCAAACCGAGTGCGAATAATAATCATCTATTGAAAGCGAATAGCACGTTCCGTGTTTCACCCATTCATGCTTGTGTAAACCCGACATAGTGCCTGGCATAATTTGTTGTAAATCGCGCCATACATAATCGTTTATTTGTTCAACGCGTAACTGGCGCCACTGGCCTTGCTTATCTAAACTAACCTGCTCTTTTGGCACATCGCAATATACATTTGTACCAGGTTGTGGCCACAGGCCATGCAGCGAAAAATGAGTGGTGTCGTACCGACCCTTTTTTTGAGTTTTACATGCACGCTTTCTAGGAGAAGATTCGCAAAAAGCAGGTTGCCAATTTATCGCTAAAACATAATCTGTCGTTTTAGCAGATTCAGCTTTTGAAACTTCAAGCGCTTCTTGGTCTGCTCTTACTTGTCTAGATTTTTCTTCTGAATCATCACTACAACCCGCCAAAAAACCTGACAGGAATAAAGCCGTAATGGTTATCGTTAATACTGTTTTTTTATGCATTTCACCCCACAAGATTCTTTGCAGAAATATGGTAAACTCGTTCATGACCTATTAATATAGTACTTAACGCACTTACCTTAAATAAACCGTTAAAGGCCTTGTGCCTAATATTCAATCCACCCGTAAAAGCACCAAAAGATGGCATAATTAAGCTGTTATTGTCAGTCACAAAACATGGACGTCTTATGCCCTTTTTTCGTCTGATTATTTTACCTGCTGGATGCAAATGTCCTGCAATCTCGCCTTCTTGCAACCCCGCTTGTGGTTCATGCCTAAAAACCAACTGCCCTAACTCAAACTCATATGCTAATACCCCACATAGCTTGCATGGCGCATCTGGATCATGGTTTCCACAAATCCATATCCATTCTCTGTTTTCTTGAAGCTGTTTAATTTGATTTATATGCAATTGTGAAAGACGTTCATGCGCTAAAGCATCATGAAAGCTATCTCCTAAAGAGATTATTCTTTTGGGCTTCCAGTATTCAATTCTATCAATCAGTTTATTTAAAGTTTCAGTGGTATCATATGGCGGTACCGTCATACCTCTTTTTGCAAAGGATGACCCCTTTTCTAAATGCAAATCCGAAACAATAAGCGTGTCTTCTTTTCTCCAATAAAGACAGCCAGACCAATCGCACGTAAAACGTTCGCTCATAATTGTGATATCAACGTCGCCATTTCGGTCAGCTAATTTGGTTTGTATTTTAGGCCCAGAATTCATTTTGGTGCATTTTGCATTCAGTAGATGAAATTTATTCTTTTACAGTTTGCAACTTAATATCGTCCATTAAAACATCAGCCAGCATTTCGTCTGCAGCCTCTGCTAGTAGCACTTCACTTGCTTCACCCTGCACTGGTTCTTTTCCAATTTCCAACATTACTGGAATTGCGAGAGGAGAAGCTTGTTGCAATTGTTCCAATACAATTTTGCCTTTAATTCGTGCTAACATATCGCTGATACGCCTAACATCTAACAGACCGTGCGCGGCATCTATTCTAATCGCTTTCAACAAAATGTGATCTGGCTCATGGATTCTTAAAACGTCATAAATCAAATCTGACGATACTGTCATTTGATGACCTGACTTTTCTTTTCCTGGATGTCGTTTTTCAATCAACCCAGACATTGTGGCACACAGTCTAAAGGTTCGTTTTAGCAGAAAAGATTCTGCCAGCCAGTTTTCCAAATCATCGCCTAACATATCATGGTCAAAAAGATCGGATAGTTTCATTTCAGCAGATTTGAACATTTGCCCAAAATCTCAAAGCCCCCAAATACTAAGCACATAATCTGTTGCAACAAAACCCAAAGGTCTCGCACGCGCTCTTTCTAATCGTCTGGTCAACAACATGCCCAATGTTTGGTGGGCAAGCACATTTAAGGCGCCCTCGATTAAGGTCGGCGTGTCTTGGTGACCTGTATAATTTGCATCAAGTGCGGCTTGGCATTCCAATACTTCAAATCTATTTGCAGGCACTAATATAGCGCGTGAAGGTTCGTCCATTCTGTGATTAGACCTACCGATGCGTTGGGCTAATCTGCTGGCACCTTTTGGTGCTCCGATATGAATGACTAAATCTACATCGCCCCAATCAATCCCAAGATCTAAGGTCGAAGTTGCAACAACAGCGCGCAAACTATTGGTCGACATTGCTTGCTCAACCCTTCTCCTTTGACCAACATCGAGTGATCCATGATGCAGCGCTATGGGCAAACTTTCTTCGTTGATTGTCCAAAGCTCTTTAAATAAAATTTCTGCCTGACTTCTGGTATTTACAAATAACAAAGTTGTTTTATGTGCTTTTATCGCTTCATAAACCTCATGCATTGCATAACATGCAGAATGGCCTTTCCAAGGGATACGCTCGTTTGATTTTAAAATTGTTATGTCTGGTTTTGCGCCACCCTCAACCTTTACAATTTTAGAATGATAAACCTCACCATTTGGTCCTTGGCTCACGAGCCCCATGTACGTAAATCGTCTGGCTGTGCTACCGTTGCAGAAAGGCCAATGAAACTTATATCTGGTATTAATTTTCTAAGCCTTGCCAAGCCTAAAGGTAATAAGTGCCCACGTTTAGAAGTTACCGCGAATGCAATTCATCAAGTACCACGCATTTTAAATCACTAAAGAAAATCTCTGCATCTTTACTTGCTATCAACAACGCTAATTGCTCTGGCGTTGTTAAAAGAATATCAGGGGGCACTCGTTTTTGACGTTGCCGTTTGTGTTGTGGTGTATCGCCAGTTCTTGTTTCTATATTTATATTCAAACCCATTTCATCAACTGGTTTTTGTAGGTTTCTCATTATATCGACGGCAAGTACTTTTAACGGCGAAATATAGAGCGTATGAATGCCAGCCTTTCTACTTTGCTTCTTGCCATTTTTAACTTGCTTTAACTTTTGCCGTGACCTGCTCTCCAATTCAATGAGCGAAGGTAATTTGGTCATGTTTTTGCACTCAGTGAAGATAAAACCCGTGGGCATAATATCAAGCTGAAAAAATCAAGTTTACACTTAAAAAAACTGTGTGTTGGCTATGGTATTATTTACTAATTACCGACAACGATAAACACAACGATATGACATGCGGCTACCGCCAAGGTGATCTTTACCCGTAGGTTTGAATACCACACTGGTAGTCTTTCGCTGTTTCCAGCAAAACTATCCCAAGCCCCATGTGCACAAAAAGCAAGCAAGAAAACAAGTAATGTTATAGGCGCAAATTCTTGTGGGGCTAACAATGCCATCCATGCTAATAAAGCTGGTAAAACTGAAATTATCAAAGCTTTCGTTTCGACAAATTCGTTATCTTCGCGCATTATATACCCCCATCTAATGCCGCCCAAAAATGTCAGCATTAAAGCAGAATACGTTCTAAAGATTGAGAATATCGGATCAATTGCTGCATTTGAAGAATCCAAAAACAAAATTGTAACTGCGATTAAAACAAATGGCACTAGCCCAAGAATTGATAGAATCCAAGCCATTTGTTTGTTTTTATCGGCTGGCTGATTTTCCATTAAATCTCACTAATCTCATGAACAATTGCTCAATATTTCTGAACTTTACGTTCGTTTAAACATGGCTTTGCAAAGATTTGTCTTACAATTTATGTAGAAACTTTAGACAACGCCTGTAATAACTCTGGTGATATTTCGCCACTCGTTTTTAGACCAGCTCGTTTTTGAAACGAGATAATAGCGTCACGCGTTTTCAAGCCAAATAGACCATCTGCAGGACCTGGATCAAAACCAGCCCTTGTCAGCAAGCTTTGGGTTTTACGAATGATATCTTTTTTAGATATTTTTTCTGTATTGCCACCATTTTCCCAAGCTGGGTTAGCTGTTGCAGTGTTGGACGCCATGATAATTTGCTGTGGCTTCCAACCTTTTGCTTGGGCTCGTGCTTGTTTTAATTGCTCAGGGCGCATTGCGTTACCAACGATGTCACGCTTTTTGCCAGCATCTTGATCGCCTGCGCGGTTTGCAATGGAGAACCATTTATAAGCAGCCTCTAGGTTTTTATCAGAACCCATTCCTTGCGTGTACATAATACCCAAATTTACTTGGCTGTCTTTCACACCTAAATCGGCTGCTTTTTCAAACAGCTCAACTGCGCGTGTCATATTTGGCTCTGTGCCAATTACGCCTTGCGCATTTAGAACCGCTAAATTGTGCATTGCTAAAGCATTGCCCTGTTTAGCTGCTTGCTCATACCAAATTGCAGCTTTTTCAGGATCAGCTTTTACGCCGTGACCTTTTTCGTAGAAATTACCAATACGGTATTGAGAAAGAGCGTGCCCTTTAGAGGCCGCCAATTCATACCATTTTGCGGCATCTTCAAACGAACGTTTTACGCCAACGCCATCTGAATATCGATGTCCAACTTCAAATATTGCATTAAGGTCACCATTTGAAGCGGCCAAGATCAAAGCCTTATTTCCAACTTCACTTGGTGGAACTGGTCCAGCACCTAATGTTTGAGTCGGTAAAGTTTTAACTGGCAATTCAACTTCTATTGAAGCTGTGCTTGGCGCTTCATTTGCTATGTTGTTTTGAGCAGTGTCTGTAGACGAATTAATATTATCATCCGCCCCGTTAAAACCAGCATCACCAGCATTTACATTGCCTTGCGGCTTCATCATATCGCGTGCGGCCAAATTTGTTGGCGCTTCAACGCCACCTTCCACTATGGGCAGATTCGAACCAATATCAACGCCATTATCTGTCATGCCGCTTTCTAGAGATTGATTGGATATTGCAGATGTCTCAACAGATGTTGGTGTTGAGCTTGCATTTATAAATTTAGGAACAACTGTATAAGCTACAAAACCAAGCGCAATAGCGGCCACAGATGCCATCATAAGCTGTTTGACCTTGCCACTTCCTTGAGCCTTAGGCTCGCTGTCTGGCGCAATAGGTTCAACAGTATTTTCACTTACTTCAGCACTTTTAGTGCTCATTTTTTTATCGCGTTTTAAAAATCTAGAAAATTTTGATTTCTTTTCTGATTTTGTACCAACGTTAGCATCATTAGACTGCGCGTCTAAAGTAGCAGCTTGTGCCGCTCTTCGTGCAGCGGCAACTAGATCGCTTGAAGCATCCGCTCTTTTCTCGTCAGTTTGGGAATTTCCATCTTTTTTACGATGTGTTGCGCGCCTAACCAAAGCTTCGATATCTGGCATGCCAGAACCCGGCTCCAATGGCACATCCTCAAGAGGTGCAGAATTTTCTGAACCTAATTCTTGCGTTTCTACAAAATTTGCGTCCATAGAAGGCGCGTCTGCAACTTCACCATAATTCTCATTATTGGCAATATCAGCTTCACCTTGTAATAAAGGGGAACCTTCAACATTTTCATTTACTCTTTTACTGACCATAGCATCTACTTGCTCATTATTTTCTTGAACAATTTCGCTTCTGCCTGTTTCAATGAAGCTGGTCGCAACAGATTGATTTTGAGTATTATATGAATTTTCTTCAATGCTAGATAAACGCTGTGCAATTGAACTTAGCGCATGTGTGATCCCATCGAGCTGACCATTTTCTACTTGTGCATTATGTCTAACGCCATTACTTGAGTCATTATTGGCTGCCGCTGCTTTTTGTGCTGCGTCATTCGCCATGTCGATAACGATATCTCTACTTGCCGCTATTTGGCTTTCAATATTGTCAAGGCGGTCATTAATAGGCTGCATGTCTGTATTGCCGCTATTTGAAACAGATCCCAATTGACTGGCAATGGATGCTAGCTGAGTTTCAAATGATGACATATCCACTGTGGCAGGCTGCACTGGGGTGTTTTGAATTTCGTCTACTTTTAACACTAAATCACGAAGTACTGGAAGAATTTCGGCGCTCTCTATATTGTTACTTTCAGCATTTGCAGTAACTTGAGATAAGTGATCGATTTTAATTGCAAGTTCACCAATACGTTCTTCAATATGAACAATTGCAGTAGCTGAATCATCCGCACTTGAAGAATCTTCATTTTGCGCGAGATGAGTTGTTAGCATATTGAAGTCTGCTTGAAGCGTATCTAAACGCTGCATCACGCCTTCAAAATCTGATACGATATTGTTTCCAATATCACCCATGCTTGGAATGTTATCTACTTTTTGCGATAGACGTTCAATTTGCAGGGCAATTGGCTCAAATGCAGCAGGCGACAATTCAATCGGCTCTGCTTGAGCTTTTGTTGATTCCATGTGCAGTAATTGTTCAATCGTATTGGATACATTTAATACCCGCGCTTCGAGGCGATGAAATGCATCCACATCTGCAAAGTTTTCAGAAGAATTACTGATCTGTGACACAGCATTTGAAATATCTTCAATGCGTGTATTGAGACTGTTAAATTGCTCGTCGTAATTTTGAACAGCAGTTGTATTTGTAGAATGCTGTAAAACTTGATCTAATCTATTTGCGATATCAGCATAACCATCTTCAATAGATCTGGTAATACCTGGCATATCGATGCTTGGGGTCGGCCTGTTGCTAACCTTGGAAAGGCTGGCTTTTAGATTTTGCAACTCAGTATGCATTTGATTTAAATAATCAGAATGAACACCTGAGCCATTTTGCAATGTATCAATGCCATTAGAAATACGTTGTAATTCTCTTTCTAGCAGATGTGATTTATCTTCTAACGTTTTAGCCTGCGCAATTGCTTGCGGTTTCGATTGTTTAAGATTGTTCACTTTATTAGCAATTGCATCCAGTGAAGACTGAATGGTTTTTAAATTACTTTGCGCTGGTGCAGATCGATGCGAATTTTCCATCTGTGCTGACTGGTGCGTCTGCTGGGGAGATTTTGGGGGGGCATATGCTAGCTGGGGAGTTTGTGAGTGCTCACTGTTTGATCGCGTCTGCTCTGGCTCAGCGCCCTCAAGCGAAATACTATTAATCTGTGAACGTAATCTGCTCATAATCTTACCACCAATTAAAACCCAACAAGAGACGTATTCTTAAAAACTGTACGCCCAGCAATCCCTTTACAGACATATAAAACGCCCGAATCTAAGGAATCAGTGCACCACATTTCACAAAACAGAGTAAACAAGCGGTTAATTTTCGTGAAAATCATGCAAATTCGTTGTTTTTTGCTGGAATATTTTTCTCAATTACAAACTTGGCAGGTTTTTTGAGGATTCCCTCTTAGATCGAACGGCATAGAAATGCACTATATACGAGTATAGATTCATAGGCGTTAAATATAATGGATTAATACTTAAATATTATTCTCAGAATATTAATATAATTTTTTATTCAATGTATACTTTTAAAAAATATTCTATTTGGACATATTATTTACTTTCAGTATTAGAATCATGGAAAATGTATAATCAAATCAACAAAAATAGATCAATCGTCGATTAGATTTCGTTTATTTACCAAGTATAACTGAATAGGGTTGCTTTAGAGGCTATAAAATTTTATCGTGTAATTTAGCACGCGATGTGGGGTAAAAATTTTTATTTTTCGCGCGCTTAAGAGCGAAAATAAATTATCGCTATTCAAAGAGGGAAATATGCAACAACAATTATCGGCCGAGGGGCTGAAGGCG
This sequence comes from Hyphomicrobiales bacterium, assembly GCA_002400845.2. Taxonomy (GTDB): domain Bacteria; phylum Pseudomonadota; class Alphaproteobacteria; order Rhizobiales; family Rhizobiaceae; genus Salaquimonas. Next base: position 6,284 of record NVRK02000112.1, on the reverse strand, counting down.
TTAGTGAACGACGCTCACGAAATACACGATCAAGAAGTATTTCGCATTGGTGATCTGGCAAAAGAATTTGGGGTGACCCTAAGAGCGCTACGATTTTATGAAGATCGTGGGTTATTAGAACCTAAACGTTCTGGCTCGACCAGATTATACTCACTAGAAGACCGCCAAAGACTTAAATTAATTCTACTTTCTAAAAGAGTAGGATTTAGTTTGGTAGAAATTCAAGAAATCTTGAGCGTTCATGATAGCAAAAATGTCACTAAGGATTCGATTGCGAATATATTGACAAAATTTCAGGGGCAAGTATCTGTTCTTAATGAGCAAAAACTAGAAACTGATCGTGCACTGCTAGAATTATCTGACGCTATTTCTTATTTAGAAGATATGTCTTAATTACATAACGCTTTTAATGCTGCCCCATAATATATGTATCTAACAGCAAACTGCAGTAGATTTTATTAAGAGCGCTTGGCTTACCAAATTTCAATATCGCACATAGTTAAAGCGCACATAGTTTAGCGTACATGGATGCTGTGTTTTTGCCCTGAAGTTGTGAAATATCATTCTCTTTAAAGCCCTTAAATGACTTACCTAGGAAATGCCTAACACCTAAGGCATTTTTGCTGAACGCATGTGTCAGACCATAACGAATAAGCCTTCCCCTATCTTCTAATATGCGCCGATCGCTATTTATTACCAGGGACACCACAGGGACCAATAAGTACCGTTTCTTCATATATTGGCAAATATTAGCCATACCTATCGAGAGCCGATTTAAATTCGCTCATTTTAAATAAATTGCTGAGATAGGCTTAGATATGATCCCGACTAGACACCATTCCAACTTAAATCAGTGACGACTCATAAAAAACAAAAAAAGCAAACCCCCTCTATTTACGTTTACGTAAACGTCATATATAAATCAACCGCGAGTTAAGTTAGTATTGAGGATAGCATTCACCTGATTCGCAATTTAAAATAGAAACAACATTCGACCTAGCTAAAGTAATTCAATCTTACGAAATTATAGGTAACTTGCTTTACTACTATTGCGATTGAAATTTTTCTGAGGAGCCCCAAAATGCCAATCTATCAAGCACCCGTTAAAGACATGATGTTTGTTTTGAAGGATGTTTTAAACATCGAGCGTTATAATAACCTTCCAGGGTTTGAAGACGCAACGCCAGATATGATTGAAGCAATTTTGGGTGAAGCGGCAAAACTTGCTGAGCAAGAACTGCACCCTTTAAACATTACTGGCGACAAAGAGGGCTGTACACGTCACGCTGATGGAACCGTTACAACGCCAAAAGGCTTTGATGGCGCTTATAAAAAATATGTAGAAGGAGGCTGGATGGGCCTTCCTGCAAACCCAAAATATGGTGGACAAGGCCTACCCTTTGCACTTCATACTGCGGTTAGTGAAATATTGTCTTCTGCCAATATGTCGTTTGCTATGTATCCCGGCCTTACGCAAGGCGCGATTGCTGCGATTAACGAGCACGCTGATGACGACTTAAAACAAACCTATCTTCCAAAAATGATTGAGGGTGTTTGGACTGGCACCATGAACCTGACTGAACCTCACTGCGGAACAGATCTTGGCCTATTGCGCACAAAGGCAGTACCTACTGGCGATAACAGTTATAAAATCACAGGTCAAAAAATCTTCATCTCTGCTGGCGAGCATGATTTATCGGACAATATTATTCACTTAGTTCTAGCGCGTATTGAAGGCGCACCAGAAGGCACAAAGGGAATTTCGCTGTTTATCGTTCCTAAACTAAAATTAAATGCAGAAGGCAACCCTGATGTAGGCAATGGTGTTTCATGTGGCGCGATTGAAGAAAAAATGGGACTGCATGGCAATTCTACCTGCGTAATGAATTTTGATGATGCTGAGGGTTATTTGATTGGCGAAGAAAACAGAGGCTTAAAAGCCATGTTCGTTATGATGAACGAAGCAAGGCTTGGTGTTGGGTTGCAAGGCATTGCTCAATCTGAAATCGCGTATCAAAATGCCGTTGTTTACGCCAAGGAACGTATTCAAGGCCGCTCGCTTACTGGACCAAAAGCACCAGACAAACCAGCCGACCCGATAATTGTACATCCAGATGTGCGCCGTATTTTGATGAACTTAAAATCGTTTAATGAAGCTGGTCGTGCCTTTTTACTTTGGACTGCTTTAAACGGTGATATTTCTCACAAATCTGAAAATGAAGAAGAACGCCAAAATGCCGACGATCTAATGGAGCTTTTAACCCCTATCGTAAAAGGTGTTTTGACCGATAAAGGGTTTGAAAACACCGTCAACGCTCAGCAAATTTATGGTGGACATGGTTATATTCAAGAATGGGGCATGGAACAATTTGTGCGAGATGCTCGTATTGCTCAAATCTATGAGGGTGCCAATGGCGTTCAAGCCTTAGACCTTGTGGGCCGTAAATTGCCAAAAGATGGTGGCAGAGCAATTCGCTTGTTTATGGAACAAGTAAACGGCTTTACTAAAAAGCACATGGACAACGAAGCCATGTCGCCTTTTACCAAACCATTACGCGATGGCATGAAAACGCTAGAAGCTGCTTCTATGTGGCTGATGCAAAACGGCATGAAAAACCCAGACAATGCTGGCGCGGCCTCAACAGACTATATGCATCTTATGGGTTTGGTTGCCCTTGGTTATATGTGGGGCTTGATGGCTGAAAAGTCTTTAGACGCACTTGAAAGCGGTTCTGCATCGAGCGACGCGAACGGTGAAGAATTTTATAAAAGTAAACTTGTGACAGCGCGCTATTATTTTGAAAGAATAATGCCAGAATCACAAGCGCATCTTGCACGCATCCAAACAGGTTGCGAAAGTATGATGGCTTTAGATGCTGACGAATTTTAGTTTCAAAATTGGAGAGTTTAATTATGCCTAAGGGTTTTTGGATTGCACACGTAGATGTGCATGATGCAGAACGATACAAAAGCTATGTTGCTGGCGCGATGCCTGCCTACAAAAAGTATGGCGCAATATTTCATGTACGCGGTGGCGCTGGCGAACAAGTTGAAGGCGACGGATTGGGTTCTCGCCACGTTGTTATTGAATATCCATCAATTGAAGTAGCACGAGAATGCTACAATAGCGAAACATACCAAACAGCACGCGAACACAGACTTGCAGCATCGACTGGTAAATTGGTTATCGTTGAAGGCCCCTAAGATTAAACGAATTAACGCATATTAAGCACAACACCTTAATTAGGTGAGGAGAGAAAAGATGGCAGACGCTTATATTTACGATCACGTTCGCACACCACGCGGACGCGGCAAAAAAGATGGTTCACTCCATGAAGTGCCTGCTGTTCGTTTGGCCGCTAAAACGCTTGAAGCGTTGCGCGAGCGCAATGGCATCGACACGAAAAAAATTGACGATGTAATTTTGGGCTGTGTTGACCCTGTTGGTGAAGCTGGCGCAGACATTGCCCGTATGGCAGTGTTTGAAGCTGGCTATGATAACCGCGTTTGCGGCATTCAGATAAACCGTTTTTGTGCTTCTGGCCTTGACGCTATTAATTTTGGCGCGGCTAAAATTGAAGCTGGCGCAGAAGACATTGTTATTGCTGGCGGGGTTGAATCCATGTCGCGTGTTGGCCTTGGTGCTTCTGGGGGTTCATGGCCTATGGACCCTAGCGTTGCGCTTCCTGGTTATTTTATGCCGCAAGGCGTATCCGCAGATTTGATCGCAAGTAAATATGGGTTCTCCCGCGATGATGTTGATGCTTATTCTGTTGAAAGCCAAAAGCGTTCTGCAAACTCTTGGGAAAAGGGTTATTTTGAAAACTCTGTTATTCCCGTTAAAGATCAAAATGGCATTACACTTTTAGACCATGACGAACACATGCGCCCAACGACCAACATGCAATCACTTGCCTCACTAGATGCCGCATTTGTTATGATGGGTGAAATGGGCGGCTTTGATGCTGTTGCTGTTCAAGCGCATCCAGATGTTGAAATGGTCAATCACGTTCACCATGCTGGCAATTCGTCTGGCATCGTAGACGGTGCGGCGGCAGTTCTGCTTGGTTCAAAACGCGGAGGTAGAACGCTTGGCTTAAAACCACGTGGGCGTATTGTTGCCATGGCGAATATCGGTTCTGATCCTGCCCTTATGCTTACAGGTCCAGTAGATGTTACCGAAAAAATATTAAAACGCGCCAAAATGAAACTGTCAGACATTGATCTGTTTGAATTGAACGAAGCTTTTGCGGCGGTTGTTTTGCGCTACATGCAACACTTTGAAATTAGCCATGACAAGATAAATGTTTGTGGCGGCGCAATTGCTATGGGCCACCCATTAGGCGCAACAGGTGCAATGATACTTGGCACTGTGCTTGATGAGTTAGAACGCACCGATAAAAACACTGCCCTTGTGACCCTTTGCATTGGTGCTGGTATGGGAACTGCGACAATTATCGAAAGAGTGTAATTTATGTCTACCAAACGAAACATTTGGAAAGAATTTGACTTAATCACCGAGCAATGGTCGCCGCGCGTTGTTGCGGATGCCAATGGGCAATCTGTAAAGCTTGCAAAAATTGAAAATCAACTTGTTTGGCATTCGCACGAAAAAGAAGATGAGATTTTTCTCATCATGAAGGGCAGCGTTACCATTCAATATCGTGATCGCGACGATGTGGTTTTGAACGAAGGTGACATTCACACTGTGCCTAAAGGCGTTGAGCATAATCCACTTGCGAGTGGTGAGTGCTGGGTGATGCTTTTTGAACCGAAAGAAACGGCTCATACGGGCAATGTGCAAAGCGACAAAACACGTTCTGTTGAAGAGCAACGCGCATCAATCGACGCTTAAGGGGAATAACATGCCAAAAATTGACATTAAAAACCTTCCTGTTCAAATCGGTTCTGGCTACCCTGCGCCTTTTGCTGAGCAAACCCAAGGACGCTCAAAAAAACGTCTTGGTGATGCCCTTGGTGAAAAAGGTGGTTTGGATCAATTTGGCGTGAACCTAACGACCATCAAACCAAATGCTGGCACTGCCCAAAGACACTGGCACGAAAATGAAGACGAGTTTGTTTTTATTCTTTCTGGCGAAGCAACCCTTGTGGAAGACAATGGCGAGGTGATTTTACGCGCTGGCGAAGCCGCAAGTTTTAAGGCTGGCGTTGCAAATGGGCATTGCATTTTAAACAAGAGCGAGAAAGACGTTGTTCTTTTAGAAATTGGAACAAGAGTTAAAACTGAACGCGCTCATTATCCAGACATCGACCTTTTGGCCGAAAAAACTAAAACTGGATACGCATTTAAACATAAAGACGGAACGCCTTATTAGGCTTTAAACGTATTAGGATAACAACATGACCTATAAACATTTTACACTTGAAACAGATGCAGATGGCATTGCCCTAATCACATGGGACAGCCCTGATCGTTCGATGAATGTTATCGACGTTGAAGTGATGGACGAATGGGACAAAATCATCGACCAAGTGACTGGTGATGAAGCCATAAAAGGCGCGGTTGTTACCTCTGGCAAAAAAGCATTTGGTGCTGGCGCTGACTTATCCATGATCCAAAAAATGTTGGGCATATACCAGATAGAAAAATCTAAAGACCCTGAAGCCGCCGCTAAAATGTTGTTTGAAGGCGCTTCAAAACTTAGCCTAATTTTTCGAAAGCAAGAAACCTGCGGCAAACCATTTGTAGCCGCCATTAACGGCCCTGCCCTTGGTGGTGTATTTGAACTAACCCTTGCGTGTCATGCCCGTGTTATTGTCGACGATATAAAAGCAAAAATTGGTCTGCCAGAAGTTAAAGTTGGTTTGTTTCCAGGTGCAGGTGGCACACAGCGCCTGCCGCGTTTAATCCATACGCAAGAGGCTTTTCAATATCTACTTAAAGGCAGCAACATCATTCCTGCAAAGGCAAAAAAGCTTGGCATTGCGAACGAAGTTGTTCCAGCAGCAGAACTTATTTCTACTGCTAAAAAGTTAATTACAGATGGTCTTAAAGGTGTTCAGCCTTGGGACGTTAAAGGCTTTAAATTACCGGGCGGTAAAGTTTATTCACCTGCTGGCTTCCAACTGTTCCCTGCGGCTAATGCAATTTACCGCCGCGAAACGCACGATAATTATCCAGGCGCACGCGCAATAATGAAATGCGTATACGAAGGCCTTAGCTTGCCGATGGATTTAGCGCTACGTGTTGAATCTCGTTATTTCGCGCAAGTTCTAACCACCAAAGAAGCCGCCATGATGGTGCGCACGCTGTTCCACTCATT
>NVRK02000111.1 GCA_002400845.2 Hyphomicrobiales bacterium | reverse complement strand
TTAGCAATTTCTGCTTTGCCGATCACGTCAAAAACAGTCTCAACAATGCCCTTACTATCCAGTTTTGCTTGTGCATACATGACTTCTGGCTTTGCGTGATCTGTAAATACATCAGGCATTACCATTGAACGTACTTTTAAATTACTATCAAGCAAGCCATCACCAGCCATAAAGTGCAATACATGACTGCCAAACCCGCCAACTGCGCCCTCTTCAATAGTGATGAGTACATCGTGAGTGGAAGCAAGTGTACGGATTAATTCTTCATCTAATGGTTTTGCAAATCGAGCATCGGCAACTGTCGTCGAAAGCCCTGCACTGTCTAATGTTTCAGCGGCTAATTTACATTCTTCTAAGCGTGTACCAAAAGATAAAAGTGCAATTTTGCTACCCTCTTTAACAATTCGGCCCTTGCCTATTTTTAAGATTTCACCGCGCTCTGGCAGTTCAACACCAACGCCTTCACCGCGTGGATATCTAAAGGCAATTGGACCATCATCATAATTAGCAGCAGTTCTAACCATGTGTTTTAATTCAGCTTCATCCGCCGCCGCCATAACGACAAAATTAGGCAGCGTTGTAAGATACGCGATGTCAAAAGCACCACAATGGGTTGCCCCATCAGCCCCTACATAGCCTGCCCTATCAATTGGAAATCGCACTGGCAAATTTTGTATCGCAACATCATGCACAACTTGGTCATAGGCACGTTGCAAAAATGTAGAATAAATTGCAACAAATGGCTTGTAACCTTCGGTCGCCATGCCAGCTGCACAAGTCACGGCATGTTGCTCTGCAATCCCCACATCAAAGGTGCGATCAGGAAACGCCTCACCAAAAATACTAACGCCAGTACCAGATGGCATCGCCGCAGTAATGGCTACAATCTTATCATCTTCATGGGCTTCTTGAACCAAACTATCGCCAAAGATTTTTGTATAGCTTGGCGCATTAGGTATCGACTTTGCTTGCGCACCTGTAATGACATTAAATTTGTTTACGCCATGATATTTATCTGCTGCAGCTTCTGCTGGCGGATAGCCTTTGCCTTTGCGCGTAATAACATGAATAAGCACAGGGCCTTTCGCATTGTCTCGTACGTTTTTTAGCACAGGCACAAGCGAAGAAAGGTCATGCCCGTCAATCGGGCCAATATGATAAAATCCAAGCTCTTCAAACATTGTGCCGCCGGTCACATACCCACGCGCATGTTCAACCGCTCTCGTTATTGCGCGATCGACACGCTTACCAAGATAAGCAGTCATTTTCTTGCCAATCTCGCGCATGCCCATATAAGATCGGCCAGTTGCTAGACGCGCCAAATACGCACTCATTGCACCCGTTGGCTGATCAATTGACATATCATTATCATTCAAAATAACAATTAATCGCGCATCATTTGCACCAGCGTTATTCATGGCTTCAAATGCCATACCAGCAGACATTGCCCCATCGCCAATAACAGAAATGATATTATTGTCAGCACCCTTCATCTCGCGAGCAAGTGCCATGCCTAGTCCAGCAGAAATAGAAGTTGATGAATGCGCTGTTCCAAATGGATCATATTCGCTTTCGCTACGCTTGGTAAAACCAGAAAGCCCATCTTCTTGGCGTAACGTACGAATACGCTCTCTGCGCCCTGTAATAATTTTATGCGGATAACATTGGTGACCAACGTCCCAAATCAAACGATCATCAGGCGTATTAAAAATGTAATGAATAGCAACTGTTAATTCGACCACGCCTAGACCAGCGCCTAAATGCCCGCCAGTAACTGAAACAGCATCAATCATTTCTGCACGCAATTCGTCGGCCACCTGCGCCAAGTCTTTTTCATCTAACTTGCGCAAATCAGAAGGTAGATTAACCTGATCTAACAATGGGGTTTTGGGTCTAGACATCGCGCTTTGCACTTCTTTACTGTTACCAATACATTATCAAAAATAGGTGCCAAATTTAAATACCATATCATTGGTACAAATCATTGGTACAAAAATGAGTTTGTCGTCAAAAACATCTGCTAATATTATATTTTAAACGTTTTGCAGTAAACTACAATTAATTGAAGACAAAATATGGCAAATACCAAACTTTTCCAACAATCATATTGCCGCATTTCATCAAAATGAACGTTTTCTACCAAATATCGCGTATTAATTTACAAAGAAGCGATCATTGTATCTTGTTTTTTCCGCATCTTCGCAATCTTCGAATTCGAATTCGGAGTGGAGTTCCCCCAAGTCATCAAATCGCCCTTCTTAATATCACTCAATGCAGAACCATCTTGCAGCAATCCACATGGTATTGCATTTGCAGTTTTGGCTTGGCTCGTTGTCATTGTCCAAGAGCGATAACAATATTCACCAACCGCATCTAACCTCTCGCCAGTCTTAATGTCTTTTTTCGCTACCGCGCAAACTTCTGCCACTGGTTTTTTCAAGGGGACCATGTCGGCTTTACCATGCAACATTATACGCGCTGCGCTTAACGGCACTTCAAGCGACGTTAGATGGTACGGACGATGAAAAGCATAATACGGCCCCTCGCCCATTTTTAAATCTGCCATACGTTCGTGGATACGAGTATGTTCAGCTTTTATAATAACAAAAACTCCAGGAGACACGCCTTTACCAACAGAATAATCAACGCAGCCGATTTTAGAAAGCACGCCACCATCTTCCACTGGTATTAGCGTTTTTGCCAATTCTGGAACGGTTGCTTTTGGTCCATGCATGCCTGGAATATCAGGAACCAAACCCGTCGCATTAGCAATCGCTGCCATTTCCACCATGGTTTTTGAACCATCAATAAACTCAACAAGCATGCGTACATTCATATTTCTGCGTTTAGCTTCTTCAATATAATCATCGGGAATAGCGTCAAAATCTAAAGGGTTATTTTTGCCCTTTCCTGCACACACTACCGAGTGCCCCATAGCGGTTACAAACTCAATTATCTCCATGGTTGAAGAAGGTTCATCCCCTGCGCCAAGCGTATAAATTACACCAGCTTTATCAGCTTCATGCTTTAAATATGGCCCGATACAAACATCTGCTTCAACATTCATCATAATCAAATGTTTGCCATGCTTAATGGCACGCATGCCAATATTTGCGCCTGCTTCAGGCACACCAGTTGCATCAATCACAACATCAATTAAGCCATTTGAAAGTGCCAAATCCATATCTTGCGTAATCGCAACTTTACCCATTTCAATGGCATGGGTAACTTGAGATTGCGTTGCAGTCTCTACACCAAAATCATTTTCACCATACGCAATTTTTAAGGCTTTTTTTGCATTGCCAGGGGTGCGCTCCATAACAGCACCAACGCAAATACCATCCATCTGCGCGACTTGAGTAAAGATATCTGTGCCCATCTCGCCAGTACCAACCAAACCAATGCGAATGGGGTTACCAGACTTTTCACGCTCAGCAAGTTCATGTGCTAAACCGACTAATTGAACATTGGATGGCATTTACGTTCTATCTACCCTAAATTACTAACTAAATTTCTCTTTAGAACGCACATATAGCATGAGGCAAATATTGCAATGCGGCGCATTATTATGTCACCAGAATTTATGATCTAATTTAGCCCCTATTCACAAAAATGTATTCTCTTTTCAAGCAAAGCTTAGCCAATCCATTACACGCATACCCATGAAATTCGACTACACTATAATTATATAAGTAATGCGTGCTTTTTTTATACAAAAAACGACACTCTTAAAAACAATACCAAGCACACAAATATAGTGAGTACAGTGAGGTTACAATGGAATTAGAAAAGATTTGGCCTGCAGGCGCCGTTGACGAGACAATTGATACGCTGAGCGCTAAACATAGCCCAGATGGAAAAACGCTCGACCTAACCGGCCTATTGCACGACCCGCTTGTTGGTAATATTGCCTTAGTATCTTCATTCGGTACAGAGGCCGCTGTATTGTTGCATATGGTTTCACAAGCAAAACCAGATACGGATGTGTTGTTCATCGAAACTGGAAAACACTTTAACGAAACGCACGATTATATAGAGACATTGCGCGATCAGTTAGGTTTAACCAGCTTAAAGCTCATTAAACCTGATGAAAAATTACTCGCCCAAGAAGATCCAAAAGGTGAGCTTCACAAAACAAATCCTGATATGTGCTGTACTTTACGCAAATCATTTCCATTGCAAGACGCTATGGTAGAATATGATGGCTGGATTACTGGGCGCAAACGCTATCATGGCGGTCAGCGTGCTAACTTGCCATTCATCGAGCGTGAAGAACGTCAGTTGAAAATAAATCCGCTGATCCACTTTTCACCAAAAATGATTGCAGACTATTTTATTGAGCATAAATTACCGCCTCACCCATTATTGGCGCAAGGCTTTAGGTCAGTTGGCTGTGCACCATGTACTGTTAAAACCAAAGAGGGCGACGACATTCGCTCTGGCAGATGGGCTGGCGTGGATAAAGTAGAATGCGGAATTCACCTTAGCCCTGATGGCGGTTTAATTCGCAGTAACTAAAAACAATAACTAACTTTTATCTTCACTGCTCATTTCTTTCCAGACACTCTGGTTATTAATGAGCAGTTTTTCTATGTTACGTTCCAAGCGCCATTCACGACCAATATCTTGAATGAGATGATGCTTTTCTTTTCGGCCTAAAAACTTATATTCCTTAGAAGTATTCTCCCCGATTAAGAACTTATTCTTAAAGGGTTTAACAAAATCTTCTAAGGGTGAATTTACATCTGAATAAAATTGTTTTTCTGGATCGAATTGCTCCACCATTAAGGTGCCGCATTTTCGCAAAAAGTCTCCATTCCAAAATGACGGGCTCGTTGTAAAATATGGCTTTGACGTATTCTCAGATTTAAATGGCAACACACCTTTTCTGCGAAACGGATAATGAAACACTTGCTTACCATTCCAGCATTTCGCTTTGTTCATAATAGACAATGTTTTTACATCCCCCTTAAGCTGAGGAAAAACCATTTCAGGTGTAATCTCACCCAATGCTTGCCAATCATCTTCCATATGCAAGACATAATCGCTGGTAGTATTTTTCCAAAGCCTCCTCACACTCGCAGTAAAGTTAGCCGTATCAGGGGTAAATATTTTTACAGACGGAAAATAGCTTTGAACGATATCACGGACCAAACCAGTTTCTTTTTCAACACCGCCAAAGGGGTCAATATTAATGGATACGGTGTTGATGCTAAAGTTATTGAAAATGTATTTTTGAAAAGACGATAGTGTGCGTTCAAGTAATTCTGGTCGCCTTGCTGCAACAATAACGATATCAATATGATGCACGAACGCCTCTTCTATATTACTTAAAAACAAAGAACTTCAATCTTAAGTCACCAGCTTAGATAGATATGATTTTAGTTACATATTTACATGTGTTTGCACTGAACGCTTTTCTTAGTTTTGCTCCGAGTTCTGCAATGCAAATGTAACCCCGCATAACGTAGCAATACACAGTAACACATTTAACAGCTCACTTGTTCTAAAGAAAGTTAAATCAAATATATTTTCTATAAATAGATAGATTAAGTGCACTATAATTGGAACAACAACAAGATTATATTGCTCTTTAGAAAAGATTACTTGCAACAACAAGTACATCAAGAAAATTGATAACCCAACAAATACTACAACAAGAAAACCGCCCCCACGGATAAACAAGTCTAAGTAAAAATTATGAATATGAGAAAAATGTTTAATCTTACAAGGTGATTTGAGTTCATAATCGTCAATTAATTTATGCTTATTATATTCTCCATGCCCAAAAATTGGCTTTTGCAAACCAGCATAAAACCCATCTACCCAAAGTAAAATGCGCGTATTACTAGATTTATCAAAGCTTCCCGTCTGTCCATTATTAATTACCATTTTTTCAAAATCACACACTAGAGCTTTCGCACTTTCAACACGGGCAGGCTTTGTCGTGTCCACTTGAGACTTATCTTTTGTCGGCTTAACCGGCTTCACTTGAATTGACTTTGACTGCCCGTTAATCTGCTTATTAAGCTCTTTAGCTTTCTGCTCGACAATAAGTTGCGGCTTTTTTTCCAAAACTTTAATAAAGCTCGTAACCGAAAGATTATTAATCAGCCTGTTATAATGTTTTTGAGGCAACATCGCTAAAACAACGATCATAACAACCAAATAGATTGCGCTCGCTTTCCAATTCATTTTTGCAGCAAGCAATAGTACAACAAAAGCCAAGCCAACCAAAAGACCAATTAATCCGCCACGCGAACCCAAAATGCCAATCGTATAAATGAAATAAAGAATAAAGAGCGCAGACAAGAATAAAATCAGCGGATCTTTCTTACCATTGGCTAAAAGTACCGAATTACAAAATAACAAGATTGTAATTTGTAGTACAAACAAATCATCTGCATGATTTGAATTAAGCATTAATCCCAAATAACTTTTTCTATACCCACCTAAAAACAATTCAAGTAAGGGAACATTTGGGTGTGCAAAAATTGTCCAAATAAAATTTAAAATTACAGATAGAAAAACAGCATAAATTACAATTCTTGCAAACTTTTCAGGCGAGATTTTAAAATAATTAAATTGAAATGCGACCGCATCAACAATTAATAGGAAAACACCAAACACCCCAATTTTAAATAAAGTCTTACCATATTCATTGGCTGAGTTTTCTAATAAATCGAGATGCACAATTGCCAACAAAATAACAGCTAGAACTGAAATTAAAAATATTACTAAAAACTTTTTCTCAAGTCCCGTTAAGTTACGCCCTTTTGAAAAATACAAAAAAGACAATACAACAAAGCCCAAAGCGACATCACTGCCATGTGGCATCCAAAAAAACAGGACCAAACAGGCGACCAAAAGACCTTGAAAAATAACCGATTCAGATTTGAATAGTTTCGCAATCATTTTAAAATCCACTTTTATTCCGCTTAATAGTGAAATGCATAATACGGCTAAACCGTAAAATCAAACTAGAAAGTTGCACTAAAAAATCCAGCTCATACAAAAACACCCACTAAATTAGCGGGTGTTTTCATTTTTAATATATGACTTCAAGCAAGTTTAAAGATGATATTCAATTACATAAGCAGCCAATAGGCCTCTGCTTTCTAATGCATCAATAATCTTATCGGCGGCTTCTTCCGCAGTTGTATCAACCGTGTTGACGACAATCTCAGCAGTAGCTGGTTCTTCATAAGGAGAATCAATGCCTGTAAAGTTTTTCAACTCACCTGAACGTGCTTTTTTATACAGGCCTTTAACATCGCGTTCTTCAGCAACTTCTAAAGGCGTATCCACAAACACTTCTAAGAATTCTGTTTCTGAAAATTCTTGGCGTGCCATTTGACGCTCAGCTCTAAACGGCGAAATAAACGAGGTTAAAACAATCAAACCAGCATCCGCCATAAGTTTAGCAACTTGCGTTACACGGCGAATATTTTCAACGCGGTCCGCATCAGTAAAGCCAAGGTCTTTGTTTAAGCCATGACGCACATTATCACCATCAAGCAAATATGTGTGTTTGCCCATTGCCGATAGTTTTTTCTCGACCATATTAGCAATAGTCGATTTGCCAGAACCTGAAAGTCCAGTGAACCAAAGTACAGCAGGCTGTTGACCTTTCATCGTGGCTCTTGCACCCTTTGAAACATCCATAGACTGCCAATGTATATTAGAAGCACGACGCAATGCATGTCTAATCATGCCCATACCAACAGTCGCATTTGATATGCGATCAATTAGAATAAAACTACCCGTATCGCGATTCTCTTCATACGGGTCAAAGACAATTTTCTTATCAACTGCAATAAGGCATTCGCCAATCTCATTAAGTTCCAGTTGCGTTGCAGGCTCATGCGCCAACGTGTTTACATTCACCTTATATTTGGGTGCCGTAATCGTTGCTTGTGCAACCTGCGTCCCACTCTTCATAATGTAAGCGCGCCCAGGCAACATTGCATCTTCATCCATCCATAAAATGGTGGTTTCAAATTGATTTGCAGCTTCGGGCGGTTCTTTAGAGGTCGCAATCATATCGCCTCTTGAGATATCAATCTCATCTTTTAAAGTAA
>NVRK02000110.1 GCA_002400845.2 Hyphomicrobiales bacterium | reverse complement strand
TCTAATGGATATGTTAATGCCAATTTTCGCCAAATTAGCTTTATAGGCAAGCGCAAGACTTTCTTCATTAGAGTTTTTAGTCATAATCTCAAATGTAAATGGTTTTCCATCTGGTCCGATTAATTTGCTGTCTTCGCGTTTAAAGCCAGCATTTAGTAATTGACCAAGGGCGGCTCGAACGATTTTTCTGTCAGGGCCGTTGCCTTTGGTTTTTGTAGGACGCCAACTGCCATTCATCACTTCGTCAGATACTGAATTGGGGAAGGGCGCAAGTAAGTTCTTTTCAAATTCAGAGGCTGGTTGTCCGAATGAAGAAAGGTGAGATCCTTGCCAAAAACTATTGGTGCGTTTGAAAACATTAAAAAATAAGTTTTTATTCATGGATTCAAAATCAAACAAATTCGATAAGGCTTCACGTACGTTTCGGTCTTTAAAGATATTGCGGCGTGTATTGAAAATGAAGGCCTGCATGTTTGACGGTGCTCCGCCAGTGAAAGTCTTTTTAACAACATTGCCATTTATTACCGCTGGGAAATTATAGTCGCGTTCCCATTTTGTGGGTTGTGATTCTGAAATCACATCGACTTCACCTTTTTTAAAGGCTTCAAATAGCGATGAATTTTGCTGGAAATATTCGATAGCTACTTCGTCGAAATTATTAAAGCCATTTCTAATAGCGCTATCTTTACCCCAATAGTTTGGGTTCCGCTTGTAAACTATTCTTCTTCCTGCATCGATAGACTTAACTAAATAAGGGCCGCTTCCAATGAGAGGTGTTAGTGTAGAGTTTTCAAAGCCTTCGATCACTGTCGCATGTTTTGGAAGTACTGGCGTAAAGCCAGCCACTATGAGCGGATATTCTCTGTTGGATTTTTCATTGAAGGTTATTTTGACTTTTCGGTCACCTGTTTTTTCGATTTTTTCAAACCGTTTTGATCTGGAAGAATAAGGCGGGCGACCTTTCTCGGTCAAAAGTTCGTAAGTAAAAATAACATCTTCAGGGGTTACTGGCACGCCGTCAGACCATTTTGCATTGGCGTTTATTGTAAACTCAATCCAAGAGCGATCATCGGGCATTTCAGCCTTTTCAGCCAATAAACCATAAAGTGTAAATGGTTCATCTTTGTTGCGATACATCAAGCTTTCGAAAACTGTATGCCCAAGTTGAGGGTCCCACATACCTCTGGCAGTGGTGCGCATACTGTTTAAGATGAAGGGATTAACAGAATCAAATGTACCCACAACACCAAAGTTAAATCGGCCACCTTTAATAGCGTTTGGGTCAGCATATTGAAAATGTTTGTAATCAGCGGGTAGGGCTGGAGATCCATGCATTGAAATAGCATGTTGGGGACCAAGTAATTTTTCTTGCGCAATGGCTGTAATACTGCCAGCTAAAATTGAAGCCGTGAGTAGGTTTAAGGTTACAAATGCTTTGGTTCTGATTGCTATTTTACTCATATTAATTTTCCCTAACCTAACTATTCTGGCTCATAGTAATGTGTTGTATTTTTTACACCGCTAAACGAAATGACAACAAATAAAATACATCAAACCCCAGTGATTCCCAGTTTATTGAACAAAGTTAGCGTTTAGTTTGGTAAAACACAAATTTAAGATCAATTGTTTTGTTTGAGATTTATTGTGGGTTTTCACAATTGATGTTGTGCTTGCCACTATGTTGCCAAATTTTGTTGGCAATTAACGCATAATGGTAGATTCTTGTCGCAGGGGTTGCTTAAGAATATGCAAGGATATATTGACTGCTATGAATTATTGGTCGTTTTGGCCATTTGATATAGGTCAATTTGACCAATAAATTTGTAATTTTGACGCAAAGGGCGTTTGTTATGAGAGTAATTAATAAAGTAACATCCATTATGGGGGCGTTGACAATTGTGTCGGCTGCTGGATTTGGCGCAAGTACAACAGTGGCGAGTGCGCAACAAGCACAGGGACCCGCTGGTTGGTTTAAAGTTTGCTCTAAGCAAGATGCTAATAATATTTGTAATACACAGGTGAAAAACGTTGCCAGCACTGGGCAAATTATTACAGCTATTAGCCTGATTGAAGTGAAAGGCAAAGTTAACCGTTCTTTATTTCAAATTACAGTTCCTTCTGGTCGATTTATTCCTGCTGGAATTAAATTAATTGTAGATGACAAAAAATCTGCAACACTACCTTATGTTTATTGTTTTCCTCAAAGTTGTATGGCTGAAGTTCCACTTGATAAGAAATTGGTTGCTATATTAAAAGCTGGTGGCTCTATGGTTGTCACCTCAACAAATTTCCAAAATAAAGCTAATCCTGTAAAAGTAACGTTGAACGGATTTACAGCCGCATTTGATGGGCCTGCATTGAAACGTGATGAATTAGAAACGCGTCAAAAAGCGTTGCAGAGCGGATTGCAAAAGAAAGCTGATGAAGCTCGTAAAAAGCTGCAAGAAGCGCAAAACGCTGCTAAAAAATAAGAATTCAATTTAATTAGAAAAATCTGAGCCTAGCTAGTTGAAAAATTAGCTGGGCTTTTTGTTGTAAATTGTATGTTGCTCAGTCTTATATTTGCACTCAATATTAGATTAGAACTTAATGCTTGATGTAGATTTTTGCTTTGTAGTTTCCATCATCGTTGCGTTCAAAAGTTTCGTCTACCTGTGGGTGGCGTACCGGTGTACGGTTTTCATCCTCAAGTAGGTTTTGTTCAGAAACGTAGGCCACATATTCCGTCTCATCATTTTCTGCATAGACATGATAAAATGGCTGATCTCGATGAGGACGAATTTCTTCTGGAATAGATTCGTACCAGTTATCGCTATTGGAAAATTCTGGGTCTACATCAAAAATTACGCCGCGAAATGGAAAAACGCGGTGACGTACCAATTGGCCGATGGCGTATTTTGCAATTTTTGGGGCTGTATCAAAAGACAATATTCTGATCCTATTTTATCTGGTTTATATCCCAGTTATTAGGTCCTACTAGCGGGAGCTTCTTGGTACCTAATATTAATTATATGCCGATTTCTTTAATTTTTCTAGACTTTTATTCCGCCTAATGGAATATAAGTTTGTATAATATTCAAGTAATTATTCAAGTAATTATTCATAACAACTCTCGGATTTTCATGTTCACTGTTTTATCGTTGGTATTCCCACTTTTTTCTGTAATTTTTATTGGCTATCTGTGTGGCCGAATTGCAAAAATTCCTGTCGAGGGATTGGCATGGATGAATTTCTTTATCATTTACATTGCCCTACCAGGTCTGTTCTTTCAGCTTCTAGCAAAAACACCCGTTGAGCAATTTTCTAATCTTGGCTTTATTCTCATTACTACGTTTTCGACGTTTGGGATGTTTTGTTTAACATTTTCAATTTCGTATTTTAGGAAGAATAGCAATTTACAAGAATCTACCATGAAAGGTTTTTGTGGTTGTTATGGCAATATTGGTTATTTGGGCCCCCCAATAGCGTTGTTAGCATTTGGTCCAGAGGCAGGTATTCCTGTTGCATTGGTGTTTTGTTTTGACAATATTCATCACTTTACTATGGCGCCCGTATTGATGGCTTTATCAAATAAAGAAAAGCAATCTGTTTGGGTTGTCGCTAAAAACATTTTGGTGAAAATATTTACACACCCCTTTATAATTTCGACAATTTTAGGTGTGTTGGCAGCTGTTTACTCTTTTAAACCGCCAGAAGCGATTGAGAGCTTGTTGAATTTCTTGCAATCAGCTGCTGCGCCATGTGCGCTATTTGTAATGGGGGTTACAGCTGCGCTTAGGCCGTTAAAACGTGTGCCCATAGAATTGAGTTATTTGGTGCCGTTTAAATTATTGTTACAGCCAACTGTGGTTTATGTGGCGCTGATTTATTTTATTCCTGATATTAACCCAGTTTGGTTGCATTCTGCTGTGCTTATGGCGGCGCTACCAGTGGCAACCAATGTGTTCGTTATAGCCCAGCAATATAATGTTTGGCAGGAGAGGGCTTCTAGCGCAATTGTTATCTCTACGCTGCTCTCTATTGTGACATTAACGTCGTATCTATATTTGGTTGAAATTGGCACACTTTAGGCATTACATTATGAGGTAACGCTGTGACTTTGAGGTGATACTCATTTTGAAAATAAAGCAGAAGCATTTGTAAAAAACTTTGAAAGTGAGCGACCAGGCGCAATGCCCTCATTCATAGCAAGCCGTCTAAGAGGCGCAAAATTGCTTAGTGTATAAAGACCAAAACTGCGTGTGATTTGTGTTGGTAAAAAATCTGATAGAAGCGAGCGATTGAGCAAATCGACTGAGGTCATTCTAGTTTTAATATCTAGTTTTCGTTCTTGATGATATTTTTCTGAAATTTGAAATGGTTTTAGATTTTTCGCCAAAAGTTGCGCCACAGTTTTTATATCTCTCATGCCCAAATTAAGCCCTTGTGCACCGATTGGTGGCAAGGCATGCGCGGCTTCGCCAATGAGAACCACATTTTTTGCCCCGAACTGATGGGCGACTAAGGAGCCAAGTGGGAAAGATTGTAGTTTGGAGATAAGTTTTACCTTACCAAGGATAGAATGCATACGGCGTTCTAATTCCAATTCTAACTCAATTTTTTCTAATGCATGTAAATCTTCTGCGCCTTGCTGATCTTCTACCGCTACCAGACTGGAAATATTTTCACCAGTAGATGGGTTGCTTGAAGGCACTAATGTAAAGGGACCTGTTGGTGTGTGAAACTCTGTACTAATGTTGTTGTGGGGCAGGGTATGGGACAGGTTTGCTACCACTGCAATTTGTGGGTATCGCGTTTTTGTAACTTCAATGTTTAAAGAATTACGAACAAATGAATTTCGTCCATCCGCGGCAATAATTAAATCAGCATCAATTTCTGTTTTGTCGTCTAATTGAATTTTAGAAGATTTGTTTTCTAGATATGTGATTTGAGCCACAGGTTTTTCAATAAAGGTGACATTTTTAAATGACTTTAACTTATTTTCTAAAAGGTCAATCATATCGACATTTAGAATATTGTAACCGAATGCTTCTAGGTCAATTTCACTTGATACAAAATCGATTTGAGGCGCTCGAATAAGCCGTCTTGTATCGTCGATGATGCGCATCGTTTTTAATGGAAAGGCTTTGCTTTGTATTTCTTCCCAAATGCCTAGGTCAGTTAAGTAGTCAATTGAACCTGACATTAATGCCGTACTACGACCGTCTTGGCGTAAAGATTTTGGCGCGCAAACGGTTACTGTGTGGCCCTGTTTGGCCATTGCAAAGGCTGCGGTGAGACCGGCTAGACCTGCGCCTATTACAGCTATGTTCATCATGTCGTTTGGCTTTTCCATATATATAACTTAAGCAGAAATGAGTTTTTCACAATGTGACACTTATGGTGAGATGCTACTATTGGTATTGTGTGATAATTTGTAAAATGAGTCTTTGCAATATATAGGGGAGCCAAAATTGAATGTAGAGAGGCAAAATTATTGCTGAGTGTTTCAATTGTGGTGGTATTGTTTGATTTATTAATCTTAATTGCGCATTATTGAATAATAATTATACCATAATTTATCTATAGACGGATTATGACGCTCTTTAAAAAATGATAATATGCAAGCATTGAATAGAATTGAAGTTTTAGTGGAACCTAAAAAATTTATGTTGTTTGAAAGATACAATTTACTGCATCGAATTTTGATGACTTGCTTGAGCGGTTTTGTGATTGCAACATTTTCTGGCTGTGTTTCTGCAAGCTTGGAAGATGTTGGTTTGGAAACTTCAAACCTTTCAAGATCTACGCCATTGCCTATTGAACAAACTGCCACTGCACCAACTTCTTTAAATACGGCATTAATTGATGCTGGGGTAAGTGAGGGTGATTCTCTCTCGCCTACAAGTCTTTCATCGGTTGTTGCGTTGCGAGAAAGCGATGCCGACTCAGTTTTGGGCCCTAATGCAATTGTGAATAATGAATTTGATGTTACGTCAAATTCTAGATCAAACCGTCAAATCGGATTGGAAGAAATTCGAGCAAAGGCGAATGCAACAGGTGCAAATGTACCCAATATAAATGATATTCCTTTTGAAAGAGGGAAGCATTTTACAGTTGATGAATTGCGCTTGAAAAAAGCATTGCTTCGAGCCGAGGCACAGGCCGCACAGGGCTTAATTACTGAAAATGAGCTGATACAAAAACGCGCGCAAATTGCGGTATTAAGACGAAAAGCTGGCTCGCATTATAACCAAGCGGTTCGTCAAATATCAAAATAGGTTGCTACATTTGTTACTGCGACGTAAAAAACGTTAGTTCTTAGCTAAAGGCCTTGCAGTTTTTGTCTAGCGCAATTATCAAATGCGAAATGATTATTCGCTTATTGCTTTCATCAAAGCAGGGCATTTCTGAAAAAATTAAGGCATACAAACAACATGACTGAAAAACTACGTATTGGAGTTGCTGGTGTTGGTACCGTTGGCGCTTCATTGGTTCGCATTTTACAGCAAAAGCATAACGAGCTTGCAGAGCGTTGTGGTCGTGCAATTGAAGTCGTTGCTGTTTGTGCGCGTGATAAGAATAAAGATCGCGGTTGTGATCTTTCTAATGTTGAATGGTTTGATAGTCCCGATGCATTAGCGGCTTCTGATTTGATTGATGTTTATGTCGAACTAATCGGCGGTGAAGATGGTGTTGCGCTTTCTAGTGTTAGCATTGCGCTAGACGCTGGTAAGCATGTTGTAACAGCAAATAAAGCTTTGCTTGCAAAACACGGTGTTGCACTTGCTACAAAAGCAGAAGCCACGGGCTGTATTTTGAACTTTGAAGCGGCGGTTGCTGGCGGCATACCAATAATTAAAACAATGCGCGAGGCGCTGACCTCCAATCATGTGACCCGTATTTATGGTATTTTAAACGGCACTTGTAATTACATGTTAACGCGTATGGAAAATGAGGGCATTTCGTTTGAAGATTGCTTGGCAGATGCCCAGCGTCTTGGTTATGCAGAAGCAGACCCGACATTTGATATTGAAGGCAATGACACTGCGCACAAGCTTGCGATCTTAACCAGCATCGCATTTGGTACGCTGATTTCTACTGATAATATTTACATGGAAGGCATTACCAAAATTACCAATGCCGATATTGAAGCGGCTGGTGAACTTGGTTATCGCATTAAATTATTAGGCGTTGCACAGCGCACTGCTTCTGGTATCGAGCAACGTGTTCACCCAACCATGGTGAAAAAAGGAACGCCAATTGCTGAAATTTCTGGCGTAACAAATGCGGTTGCGATTGAAGCAGATATTGTGGGGCAATTGGTCTTGTCTGGTCCTGGTGCTGGGGGTGATGCAACTGCGTCTGCTGTATCTGGTGATTTGTGTGACATTGCAAAAAGTGGGGCTGGTCATCAACATGCGCCAGCGCTTGGCAAGCCTGTTGCTCAATTAGAACCTTATGTACGTGCTAAAATGCGTGCCCATGAAGGGTGTTATTTCATTCGCCTTAGTGTGCACGATCATTCTGGCGCATTTGCTTCTATTGCGAACCGTATGGCGCAAGAAAATATTTCACTTCAGTCAATTGTTCAGCGCAAGTCTGAAAAAGATGGTGATGATGAATCGCAACAGATTATATTGATTACGCATGAGACAAATGAAACTTCAATCAAATCTGCCTTGGCAAATATTGATGGTGATGGGCATTTGTCTGCGGCGGCTCAAATGATTAGAATTGAAAGTTAAGCAGATCGCTTATTGATTTTCTCCTTTCTAAGGTCTTTATTGTTCACTTAATAGGGTGGTGTGTTTAAGTGAGTGATAATTACAATACATTTTTAGACGTTGAGGTCTCGCTTAAAGGCAAAAGATGGGTCGATCGTTTAAGCGATAATGATCGCAATCAGGCGCTGGCAATCGCGCAAGAAACGGGCATGCCTGAATTATTGGCGCGGGTACTTTGTGGTCGCGGTGTTGCAAAAGACAATGCCGAGCAATTTTTAAACCCTAACTTAAAAGACCTAATGCCAGACCCTTCTACCATGACGGATATGGATAAAGCCGTTGATGTTTTGGTCAGTTCGATCATTGCCAAAGACCGCGTTGCGATTTTTGGCGACTACGATGTAGACGGTGCGTCTTCTTCTGCATTGCTCAGTCGGTTTTTAACCGCGCTTGATATAACCAACGAAATCTACATTCCAGACCGAATTTTTGAAGGTTATGGGCCAAACCCAAATGCCATGAAAACGCTGGTCGATGCTGGTGCAAAACTTATTGTGACGGTTGATTGCGGCTCTACAAGTTTTGAAGCTTTAGAAGCGGCAAATAAATTAGGTGTAAAATTACTGGTTATTGACCACCACCAATGCGGCGATGAATTGCCGATTGCAGATGCGATAGTAAACCCCAACCGTCAAGATGATTTGTCTGACCTTGGCACGTTATGTGCCGCTGGCGTGGTGTTTATGGTTCTGGTGGCTGTGCAACGCGAATTGCGTAAACGCTCGTTACCCGTTGGGCCAAACCTTATGGAAATGCTGGATATTGTGGCGCTGGCAACGGTGTGTGATGTCGTGCCATTAATTGGCCTTAACCGCGCCTTTGTGGTTAAGGGACTTAATGCCATGCGCAAGCGTAAAAACGCTGGTATTTCGGCACTGTCTAAAGTTTCGCGACTAGATGGCCCTATACAGCCCTATCATTTGGGCTTTTTGTTAGGGCCGCGAATCAACGCTGGTGGGCGTATTGGCGATGCCGCGCTTGGCAGTAGATTGCTAACGCTTGAAGATGAATATGAAGCAGAACAAATTGCAGAACAGCTTGAGGGCTTAAACAAAGAGCGCCAAGAAATTGAAGCCGTTATGCTTGAAGAAGCGATTAACGAAGCCGAAGCTGAAATTGGCTTGGGCGATGGTCCAAGCGTATTGGTTACTGCTCGCACAGGCTGGCACCCGGGCATTGTGGGGCTTTTGGCCTCTCGTTTAAAAGACCGTTTTTCAAGACCTGCCTTTGCGGTAGCGTTTGATCCTTCTGGCAAAGGGGCGGCCTCTGGGCGCTCTATCAGCGGAGTGGATATTGGCAAGGCTGTGCGCGATGCTGTTGATGAAGGCATTCTCGTTAAAGGGGGCGGTCATGCAATGGCGGCTGGTCTTACCATTCAAAAAGACCGCCTTGGCGATTTGCGTGCGTTTTTTGAAGATGCGTTAAGCGAGCAGATTGCAAAGGCAAGACAATCGCAAGTCACTAAAATTGATGGTGCCTTAACTGCGCGTGGCGCTAATTTGCGGTTTATAGAATTACTGGCAACTGCTGGCCCATACGGTCAAGGTCATTCGCAACCTGTGTTCGCCTTTCCCAATCATCTTATTCAACATTCACGACTTGTGGGTAAAGATCACATAAGTTTGACTTTGAAATCTGCTGACGGAACGCCCTTAAAAGCCATTGCCTTTAGAGCGGCAGATGAAGATATGGGCCGCGCTTTAATGGATGGGCAGGGCAGGCATTTTCACTTTGTGGGAACACTAGGAACAAACACATGGCAAGGTCGCCAAAGTGTGCAATTGCGCGTAATGGATGCCGCACCAGTATGATACTGTGCCAGCCTGAGGCCGCACCAGTATGATTTTGGCGTTGAGCGCATCGCATAATAAACCCTCTATAATAATACAGCAATAAATTATTAGTAACTTCACGCTATGCAACCATAGGCATTTATTCGCGGGTATCTCTTTCGCGCGTAACTATGGTTTTGTTGGTCTGTAGTTCAGACATGGTTTGGGTGGAAGTAGTATTGATTAATTTATTACAAGTTTTAGTTGCTGATCTTGGCAATGGTGTGGTTGCAAAACTACGCTCGCATAACCAAAATATCGTGCCGATTGGCCCACTTAACCTGCGCTCATTCCCCAAACTCTTTGTACTATTCGTGCTCGCCTTAGGGCTTTCTAGCTGTGGTGAAAAAGGGCCAGACCGTTCTGCTACCAAACATTTTAAAACCATTTTATCGCTTTATGTCGATGGTAAAAAACGTGAATATTCTACTGTTATGAAAATTACCTATACCCGTATTAGCAAATCTTTAAATGGTGCGGGTGGTAGTGTTGATGTTTCTGGTGAAGCCATTCCTATTGACCATGGCAGACCATGCAAGGTTTTTATGTTGCCAGCCACTAAAACGAGAAATGGTTCTATAGGTAGCGATTACGGCACCGCGTTTAAAAACAGTTTTGGTATTAATGTTGCTGTCGGCAGTTTAAAGAAAGAGCATATTGAGAAAATTTGAAACCTTACAGGACGTGTTCCTCTTAAAAACGATTTTACCCTTTGATTATTGCATTTAGAAGCGAGAATGCCCCTTCTAGCCTTTATGAAGTTAAGAAAAATAAATTGCATAAAGTGTTTGGGGGAAACGTAAAATTTGACAATGTGTATTTAGAAATAACAGACGAGCCAGTAACCGATGGTGAGGTTATAAAGCGCCTGCCTTGGATTAAAGGCAAGGACAGACTTCGGTTTGAGAGGCGCCCCCGTGGAACAAAAATCCCACGGTCTGAGAGGCCTCTCAAATGGCGGCTAAATAAAAATGATTTTTTTGTTGGAGATAATAAATAATGGCTAATCACCCAACTGAACAAGACTTAATGATGGCGCTGTTATCGCTGGATTCTTATATGCGCGGTGATCCAGATAAGGCAGCAAAATTAGCTGGATAAAAAAATTGGTAAACTACAAAAAGAGTTTAGGGCATTAAGTTGGAAGACAATTGCACCCTCTGGCATTATTCAGGGCAACGAGCAGGCTGCGTTTCGCAAGGCTAGAGATAAGCTGTATATATCATCTGGTTATGGGGCCAAGCTTGACCCTTTAAGAAAACAAAGCACCGATCTGAAAGTGCCAGAGCATATGCTTAGATTGATAGAAAGCTCTGGCTTAAGTAGTAGTGAAAATTAATTCTAAATTTAAAATTATTTAAAAGCGTATGATCCACGTTTGCTTGAAACATTTGCATCATAGCCTGTAAAATCATGCCAGCACTCTTCTAACTTTAGCATGGCTGCGGTTGATCCATTTAATGCATAAACATAATTTGAATTGTTGAAGTCGAAATTAACGCTGATTCCTTTGGCAAGGGCTAAGCGTTGGTTTAGAGGTAAAACGCCAATGAATGAGCCTTCGTGAGTGAAATAGGTCTCTTGAAAAATTTCATTGTTGTCTATGATGATGTTTGCTAGAAATTCAGTATTATTTGGTAACCCTGCTAGATCTTCAATTCTAATTTCCCAATTACCCGCTGGAGAGACTAATATATCCCAAAGAACGTCGCCCATTTCGGGGTGGGTGGCCGTACATCCTATTTGATCGTCTTGGCGCACTTCCCAGCCACGCGTATTTGCATAAATTCGGTTTTCGGCTGTCGCTAAAATGGTTGTTGATAGTGTGCTGGCAATTAAAGTTAGTGCGGCACAGGTTGTTTTCATAAATTTCATAGCCATCCCCTTGCTAAGTTGAATATTAAACTTTGCCCCAAGTTGTATAAGCGTATGCTTACCTTATTTTTGCATTTACTCAAACTATTG
>NVRK02000011.1 GCA_002400845.2 Hyphomicrobiales bacterium | reverse complement strand
TGTTTTTGCTTTGGCACGTAAGCGTTATAAACATCTTCGACAGCAGTTATTTTAAATGGGGTCATGTCAATTTCAATCTTAAAAAGAGGTCGCCAATATAACTTTATATGTTAAAGTAAAACTCAACTCTGAGGAACTTAATTGCGTATTTTCATTCTTGTCTCACTTGCGATGATTGCCTTTGCTGGCAATTCTGTTTTTGCCAGATTAGGCCTTGGTTCCTCTTCCTCCATAGACCCTGCCAGTTACACTTTAATACGCCTTATATCTGGCGCAGTTGTACTGACAATTGTTGTCAGCTGGAGAAATAAATCTGTAACGCGCATTACCAAAGGCGGCAATTGGGTTTCTGCCCTAGCGCTGTTTGGCTATGCCTCTGCATTCTCCTACGCCTATGTTGTTTTAGAAACTGGAATGGGGGCGTTGATACTTTTCACCTGCGTCCAAGCTGGCATGATTGCATGGGGAATATTCAAAGGCGACAGACCCATTGCCCTTGAATGGCTTGGCTTAATTATCGCCTTTAGCGCATTTGTTTGGTTGGTGTCACCGGGCTTGCAAGCGCCTGATCCATTCGCCGCATTTTTGATGTTCGTGTCTGGTATATCTTGGGCAGTATATTCAACACGCGGCAAAAACACTAAAGACGCACTTAATGATCCATTGGGCACAACAACGGGTAATTTTATTATGTCGATACCCTTTGCGCTTATCTTGTTGATCGCATTATTTACGCAAGTGAATATAGATGCTTACGGTGCATATATGGCAATTGGTTCTGGCATTTTAACCTCTGCCTTAGGTTATGCAATTTGGTACATGGCATTGCCGTTGATTAGCCAAACACAAGCGGCAATTGTTCAGCTAACCGTACCTGTTATTGCTGGCTTTGGCGGCGTGTTATTTTCTAGTGAAATTTTCACAACACGCTTTGCAATTTCTGCAACCCTAATATTGGGCGGCGTTGCCATTGCTATACTAGCTAAATCAAATCGGACAAAATCTAAACGCGCTCAATAGACCTATTTTGGCTTTAGTATTTCTGGCCTTTTTAGTGCTTGGCGTTTGTCGTGAACAACTTTGTGGCAATAGCACCCTTCAAGATGATCGTTTACCAAGCCCATTGCTTGCATGAAAGCATAGGCAGTTGTTGGGCCAACAAAAGACCAACCACGCTTTTTTAAATCTTTAGAGATTGCGGTGGAAACATCTGTAAAGCCTTCCACTTCGCTTGTACTTTTTATGGGTGCGCGCTCTGGTTTTGGTTCAAAACTCCAAAAGTATGCCGCCAATGAACCAAATTCTTTTTGCATTTCTAAAGCGCGGTTCGCGTTGTTAATGGTAGATTTAATTTTACCGCGATGGCGTACAATATCTGCATCTAAAACCAGCCGCTCAATATCAGCTTCATCAAAGCTGGCAACTTTTGCAATTTCAAAACCAGCGAAGGCTTTTCTAAACCCTTCACGTTTTCGCAATATTGTTAGCCACGAAAGGCCCGACTGAAACCCTTCGAGACAAATTTTTTCAAACAGTTTTGTATCGTTGGTTACAGGATGTGCCCATTCATCATCGTGGTACTCAAGATAACCTTCTTTATTGCCATGCCACCAGCAACGAATTTTACCGTCTTCGTCCTTTATAAGGCCATCAATTAACACGTCTTCTTTTTCGTCTGTCATGTCTATCCTTAAAAATACCGCCAACAGTTTCAATAAACTCGTTTACCATTATTGTGGTTTAAACAACCAAGCATTTGCAATTATATAACGTATCTGTTGTTCTACTAAAATATTCATTAATTTGAGTACTGACAGAAACAAGCCGCAGATCAACCCAAAACTTGCCACTTCTGGTTTTACTTGCCACATCTGGTTTTACTTGAATGTTAGGGGCGTATGAAATTTACATTTGAAAAATTACGAATAGCGATGTTTCTTCTAACTGCTCTGTTTGGTTTAAGCCAAGCAAGGGCGGCTTCTGATGCAGAAATTATACGTGGGTTCAACCTAACAGTTTTTGGTGCAGAATATTCAAATGCGTTAGGCAAGCCAAAATATATCAGAAAGTTTTCAAAGCCGGTTCGTTTTATGGTGCATGATTTTTCTGGCAAAAAACGCAAAGCCACGGTTGAGCGATTTATTAGATCGGTAAACAAGAATATTCGCGGTCTTAATGCCAGCATTATAAATGATGCAAAGCGAGCTAACTTTAATGTTTATATTGTTACCAAAAAAAATCACGACAAAATTGCGCGTGAAAAATTAAGCAGAAAAGTTGCCAGCAATGTTTCAGGCAATTGTTTTGCGCATGTTAAACATTGGCGCGGCGGCATAACTAGCAC
Source organism: Hyphomicrobiales bacterium (assembly GCA_002400845.2). Classification (GTDB taxonomy): domain Bacteria; phylum Pseudomonadota; class Alphaproteobacteria; order Rhizobiales; family Rhizobiaceae; genus Salaquimonas. Next base: position 3,398 of record NVRK02000011.1, on the reverse strand, counting down.
TGTTGCAATTATTATTTCTGACAATGGCGAAGCTTTTTTCAAACACTGTATGGTGGAAGAAATTGTGCAAGGTCTTGGGGCAATTAATGACAATTCAACATTGCACGAAAGCATATTTAACGACCGATCTAAGAAAACAAGTTTCGGTAAATTTGATAAGATAATTATGAATATGCTTTATGATAAGCGCATTAAAAATGGCGCAAGTTTTAACAATATTCAACAATACCTTCCTGTTGTCTTGAACGACGTTAGACGACGTATTCGCTAAAATTAGAACAAACCCTATGTATTTACCCGTCTTTAGATTTCATTAACCAAGGCAATACACTGCTTGGTTACTATGATTGATTCAATTTTTATCTTTTTCATTAACGTTCATAATTAAGTTGTGTTTTTAGTCGAGTGTAGTCCTGAGCTGGTCTTGAGTATAACATCTTATTGACCAAATTTATGGACGCAATGTTGTGAGTACGTCATGAAATATTTAAATAATTCTTTTTGTGCAGGATTTATAACCTGTGTTATAGCTGGCGCATCTTTAGCCAGTACCGCATTTTTTGCGGCCGAAGCTCTGGCATCCGAGCGTTACGCAACGCCGCCTAATATAATTCTTTCTCCAAATTTAACTGCGCCTTGGCTAATGCAAATGAGCCATAGGCCTATTCGCAATAGGCAACCAAAGTATATTGCCCCAAGACAACAAGTGCGCCATGCAACGCCAGATAGATATAAAAGCAATGCTTATCTTCACAACCAGCAAGGTACACGCTTATCTTATGTTGCAAGACCTCACCAAAATCCCAAAAAGAAGACTTATGTTAAGCCTGGCATGGACCCACGCTTTTTACCTCAAATTGTTAATTATGACAGCAAGCATAAAACTGGCACTATAATCATTTCGACAGATAGTAAATATCTGTTCTTAATAATGGAAAATGGCAAGGCACGCAGATACGGCGTGGGTGTTGGCAAGCAAGGCTTTACATGGTCTGGCACTGAAAAAATTACACGCAAAGCAGAATGGCCGGGCTGGACACCACCTGCGGAGATGATTGCTCGCGAAAAGAAAAAAGGGCGTATTTTACCCGCACATATGCCTGGTGGTCCTGAAAATCCACTGGGTGCAAGAGCTTTGTATCTTGGTAGCACAATGTACCGTATTCACGGCACCACGCAACCTTGGTCCATTGGTCTAAACATTTCTTCAGGGTGCATAAGAATGCGCAATGAGGACGTCACTGACCTTTACCAACGTGTAAAGGTTGGAACAAAAGTTGTCGTACTTTAATCCTTTATCCAAAATTTATTTTCAACTTAGGCAGCGAGATCAAAATCTCGCTGTTTTTTTATGGAATATTCAAAAATAGCCTATTTTATATAAATTCGGCGGTTTTATGCATGAAATGTGTGACAAAACTCACACCCCGAATGGGATTCACAATCTGACCTATTGCAATTATTGGCTGTAAAAGCCAATGTTCGCCCAAGTTTATTTAGATAAGCAAAATATTGGGATATTATTATGTTTAAAAAATTATGCATGTCTGCGGTCATCGCGTTGGGGACAACATTAACAGCCGCACCTATGCTTGTGAGTGACGCACAGGCTGAAAGAATCTATGATGCTGGAAATCGTCAATGGGTAGAGCGCCCAACGAGACGCCTTAGCCAACGCAAGCCTCACAAAAAATTTAATCGCCGCAGCGTTATTTTAAAAACATCGCTTAAAACTGGTAGTATTATCATCCATACAGATAAAAAGTTTTTGTACTATGTTGAAGGCAATGGTAAAGCAACACGCTATGGTGTTGGAGTTGGTAAAGAGGGCTTTGGCTGGAACGGTGAAGTTTCAATAAAGCGCAAAACAGAATGGCCAACATGGACACCACCTGCTGAAATGCGTGCTCGTGAACGCAAGGAAGGTCGTATTTTACCTGCAAGCATGAAAGGTGGCATCGAAAACCCACTTGGCGCGCGCGCTTTGTATTTATACAAAGGTAATAGAGATACAATGTATCGTATTCACGGCACTAATCAGCCTTGGTCAATTGGTTTAAATCTATCTTCTGGCTGTATTCGTATGCTCAACAAAGATGTTGAGCATCTTTATAGTAAAACAAAAATTGGTACAAAAGTTGTAGTGATTGGCCCGGGTCAAAAAACTAATAAATACTTTACGGAAATTACAAACCCACTTGCAGCTTTGTTTAGCGGTGGCTGATTAATTTTATAGATACTTAATTAAGAAGCCATCTGAATTTCGATTGATTTTCAGATGGCTTTTTTGTTTGTAAAACTGATTTAATCTTAGGTGCTAATTTAAAGCAGAAGGTTTTTCACCGCCATAGACCCAGTTCAACAATTGAACTGTATGAATGATCGGCACATTTGTTCCACTAGCAATTTGTGTAATACAGCCAATGTTTCCAGCGGCTATAATTTGAGGCTTCATTTTTTCAATGTTGCTAATCTTACGCTGTTTTAATTGTTCAGAAATTTCTGGTTGAAGAATATTATAAGTTCCAGCAGAACCGCAACATAAATGTCCCTCTGGTATGTCCACCACTTTAAAACCAGCATTGGCTAATAATTGCTTAGGCTGATTGATGATTTTTTGCCCATGTTGCATAGAACATGCTGAATGATAGGCAACGCGTATTGGTTCCTCATTTGTGATTTTAGGAAGATCAAGCGTTGCAAGATACTCTGTAATATCCATTGCAAGCGATGCTATTTCTTCGGCCTTTTTTGCATAGGCTTTAACTTCTTTTAGCATATGACCATAATCTTTAACCGTTGTACCACAGCCAGATGTGGTGATTATTATTGCGTCTAAACCACCCTGCTCTTTTACCTTTAACCAAGCATCTATGTTTTGTTTGGCGGCTTGCATGGCGGCTTCTTCTTTGCCCATATGATGTACCAAAGCACCACAGCAACCCTCAGCTTTTGGAGTAGCTACTTCCACACCAAAATTATTCAACAACTCGATTGTGGCTTGATTAATTTTTGGGTCCAAAACTTTTTGCGCACAGCCAGATAACATCGCAACTCTGCCCACTTTTTTGTGGGGCGTTGTGTGTAATTCGTTTGATAAAATTTTAGGTATTGGCGGCAACGAATTAGGAGCTAATTTCAACATTGCTCCCATTGGCTTTCCGCCCGGAATTTTGCTGACTATTCCTGCAAATGGCTTTGCCAATCGTGCGGCTTGAAGTGCAAACTTAAACCTTGAAGGATACGGCAATACAGCTGTAAGCACTGCGCGGTACATGCGATCAATCAATGGGCGCTTATAAGTTTTTTCAATATAAGCGCGCGCATGATCTACCAAATGCATGTAATTTACACCTGAGGGACAGGTCGTCATACATGCTAAGCAAGATAGACATCTA
>NVRK02000109.1 GCA_002400845.2 Hyphomicrobiales bacterium | reverse complement strand
GTTGCTAATCTTCGGTGTATAATTGGATAAAATTAGTTTTGTTTTTTGTCTTTACCAATTTATAAGGCCTTACAATAGAATTTAAGTAAATCGAGCGGTTGAAACTATGGTGTTTAAATATTTGGTGCGTAAGTCTGATGAGAGAATTACATCCAGCTCCCTTATTTGCTTAACACTGGTTCATAATGAATTAAATATTCTGCCCGATTTCTTTGAACACTATCGCTCATTGGGAAAAGTTTCGTTTATCATTGTTGACGATCATTCCAATGACGGCTCAACCGAGTATTTGTTAAAGCAGCCCGATGTTACTGTGTTTCAGCCCAAAGAGGGCTCTAAATATTCAGAACATAAACGCATTTGGCGACGTGATTTGATGAACCATTATGCGGCAGGTAAATGGTGCTTGGTTCCAGATGCTGACGAACATTTTGTGTATTTAGGGATGGAACAAAAAAACATACATTCATTTATAGATGCGCTGGAAGAAGAGGGCGTTGAGACCATTTTAACAGCCATGCTTGATATGTATGCAGACAAGCCAATCAACGAACATATGTATGAAGGCGGCGGTCTTGCAAAATCGTTCCCATATTTTGACGATCAAAGTCGTGACTATATGAGCTACCGACTGCAAAAGGTGCCGCGTCGATATTTGAAAAATTATCCTACTCCTCAAATGTTTTTTTGTGGTGGTATGAGAGAACGCATATTTTACAGTGATTTTAAAAATATGCTGGCTTTACAAAAATGGATCATGCAAAAGTTTATGCATCTGGGCAGAAGTCTAGAGCCTAGTTGGAAGAACAAGCTTGAAAACTCATTTGCAAAAATTGCTATTAAAAATCTTGCAAAGGCCGATGCGTATAACAACACAAAACTTGGTCTAATTAAGTGGAGAGAAGGTGCTCGGTTTTCTGGTGGCGCGCACTCTGTGAACCAAGAATTTAGAATCTCAAAATCTAGAGCTGCATTTTTACATTATAAATTTACCAAGGGCGTTGGTGGCTTAAACTATATAGCAGAACGCGGTCAGCATGCTGGTGGTTCTGCATTGTATAAACAAATTTTGGACCAGCCTGAATTGCTAGAGCAATCTCCTGTGTTTGAGAATAGTAAAATGTATGAGGATAGTGATAGTTTGAAGGCACTATTGTAGTATTGGCATATGAGTGTTGCTACGGATTTGTTGATTTTGAATTTCTAAGTATTTGAGGAATTGGCTTAAATTTAGATATTAAATCTAATGGATTGAATGAGTGTGTTTTTGAGGTGAATGTATGGTAGAGAATAAAACGTATGATTTAACTATCGTGAGTGGTCGTAGACCAGAATTACTTGAAGCTACTTTAGAATCATTCTTTAAAAAAATAATCAATAATATCGGATTTACCAATTTTTACGCAAATGTGGACCCATTTTGTGGAACACTGGAAGATGGTGATAAATGCTGTGAAATTATAAAGCATTATTTCCCGACTTGTCATATATTTAGACCTGAAAAAGCAAGTTTTGGACATGCTGTTAAACGCCTATGGCAAGCTACTACGAGTGATTATGTTCTGCATATCGAAGATGACTGGTTGATGCTCGAGGATATTCACCGCAGTGATGTTGAGTTATTATTTAATAATGAGACAAAGACCGTGTCATTTATGACGAAAGAAAAAGACTGGAATGGAAAAAATCTACATCATCAAGCTTATAGGAAAAATAAATTACTAGGACTTACGTATTCAAGAACTCGTATAAATGTTCATACGACTTCTCCTTGTTTCCTTGATGGTGAATTCGCTCGCATGAGCGGTAAGTTATTGGATGGGGACTTTGACCCTGAAAAACAATTTAGGAATGGCGTGAATCCAGATTTAGAATCTTATGCATTGCAATATAAAAATCGCTTTTTTATTGGCACAAAACAAAATATAGTTTGCGAAGACATAGGTCGAGATTGGCGGAACTCTAAAAACATTAATAAAAAAATTGTTGATGGTAAAAGTATTTGGAATTATGAATAATTTCATACTTTTCTCATTGCTACACATCATAATGGAACCTATTTTTAGAGATTGTTCCATTAGTTTTAAAATAAACAAAAGTTTAAGGTGCGTTAAATGAAAGTTGTTGTAATTGGTACGGGCTATGTAGGGCTTGTTTCTGGTGCTTGTTTTGCAGATTTTGGTCATCAAGTCACTTGTATTGATAAAGATCTTTCGAAAATTGAAGCGCTAAAACAAGGCATTATTCCTATTTTTGAACCGGGCTTAGATGATCTGGTTAAAAGTAATGTAAATGCTGGGCGATTGAAATTTTCTACTGATGCAAAAGATGTTGTTGCAGATGCAGAAATTGTCTTTATCGCTGTTGGAACACCTTCAAGGCGCGGCGATGGACATGCTGATCTAAGTTTTGTTTACGCAGTAGCAGAAGAATTAGCCCCACTGATTAAGGGCTATACTGTGATTACCAACAAATCGACTGTTCCAGTTGGGACAGGAGATGAGGTTGCAGCAATTATCAAGAAACATGCACCGCAAGCCGAATTTGATGTAGCGTCTAATCCTGAATTTTTACGCGAGGGTGCAGCAATTGAAGATTTTAAGCGACCAGACCGTGTTGTTGTTGGTGTTGAATCAAAACGTGCCGAAGAAGTTTTGCGCCAATTATACCGTCCGTTGTTTTTGAATGAGACGCCTATTTATGTGACCAATCGCAGAACAGCCGAACTTATTAAATACGCGGCTAACTCATTTTTAGCGGTTAAAATTGGCTTCATTAATGAGATATCTGATTTGTGCGATGCGGTTGGTGCAAATGTGCAAGAAGTCGCCAAAGGCATTGGTTTAGATAAAAGAATTGGTTCTAAATTTTTAAACGCGGGTCCTGGCTATGGTGGATCATGTTTTCCTAAAGATACATTAGCGCTTTCAAAAACTGCTAAAGATGCAAACAGCCCATTGTCGATTGTGGATACAGTTATTGCGTCAAATGATGCGCGTAAACTGTCTATGGTTGATCGTGTTGTTGCTGCATGTGGCGGAAGTGTTGAGGGAAAAACTATTGCAGCATTGGGACTAACTTTTAAACCCAATACCGATGATATGCGCGATGCACCCAGTTTGGTAATTATACCAGAATTGCAAAAACGTGGTGCAAAAATCAAAGCTTTTTGTCCAGAGGGCATGCGCGAAGCGAAAAATTTGCTCAACAATGTAGAATATTGTGAAAACTCGTATGATTGCTTAGAAGGTGCAAATGCGGCTGTCATTATTACAGAGTGGGACGAGTTTAGAGCGCTTGATATTACAAGAATATCTCATATGCTTAAAGACAAAGTGCTTGTTGATCTTCGTAACATTTACAATGCTACAGAGTTTGAAGGCAGTGGCATTGCGTATAGTTCAATTGGTAGGCCACAAAAAGTTTAACTGATAAATAGCATCTATTAAAATGGATTTTTTGTTTTGGTAATTGAGGCTTCGAAATCTCAATTACCTTATTTTTAGGCTAATTTTATTTGTCGTCATCATTCATTTTGATGCCAAATGAAATGTTTGCCCATGTGCGTTCATGGAAGAAGTACAATACCAATTTTGTAATTATTTCTAAGCCACCAATAGAGATCGCCGTACCAATACTTCCTGTAAAATACCAAGCAAGCAGCGTTGTATCTATCGACGCGATAACGCGCCATGTGGTTGTTTTAGTTGTGGTGCGCCCATAACTTTCAACGCGCTTGCCATCAACAACGCTGACACCCCATGCAGAAGTGGCCCAGCCACGTTCATGCGCAAAATATAGGATCATTTTTGTTGCGACTTCAGCAAGGGCGATATAACTGGCAGCCTTTGCGACTTCCGCTGCATCGCCATGTGAATCCATACCGAAGAATGGACCGATATAAGTGATTAATAAAAAGGATAGGATAAATGTATCTATCGTTCCAACGACACGCCAAGATACCGCTTTTGCTATTGATCGCTTAACTTGGACTTGAGGGGGAGATTGCAACTGTTCATTCATCTTTTAACCATCGCCTAATTCTCTAAATTTGTCGAGAGCGTAGATATAAAAAAACTCCCCAAAATTACTGTTGGGGAGTCGTTTTTGTGTATTAATGTATGAATTACAATCCAAGTTTTCTAACTGTGCTTAAAGTCAGCCCACCAGTAGGTAAATTGTTAGCTAACTGAAACTTTGCGATAGCAGCTTTTGTTGCTGGACCAAAATTTCCATTTGGTTGTGTGCCAATTGAATAACCAGATACGACCAGTGCTTTTTGTAATTTCATAACAAATCTTGGTGTTGTGTTTGTTTCACACATGATTTGGCGCCACTTAACTGCTTCAGCTGTCACCAAGCTGCGTTTGCTAATGGTTGAATATTTAGCAGGAATTACAACTTCTTTAAAGCTTTCAGCTGAAATCAGCTCTTTTACAGTAATTATTTTGTATTTCGCTGGTATAATATTTTTAGTGGCTGTTGGTGGCGTCGTCATAGTGCGGCGCTCAATTGTCATGTATTTTGCCGGAATAACGTCTTCTTGTGTTGAAGAAGGTTGATCTATTATCTGCTGTGAAACTGTTTCATATTTAGCAGGGATTTCAACACGACACATGATTTCGCCGGTTGCTGAATCTATTTTTTCGTGTGAACCACGGCCAGGTTTCCAAACTACACGTGCTGGTGAGATTAGAATTTGTTTGCTCTCAGTGCGATAAGTTGCAGGAATAATATTCTTAACAATACGCTCTGGTTGGATTAAAACAGTCTCTGATACAGTTTCAAAAACTGCAGGAATTGTTTCGAGTTCAAAACTTTCGTCTTGTATAAGGACGCGTTTTTCTACGTCTTCATAAACTGCGGCAACCTTTTCTGTTTTTACTAAGGCTGGCTGGATTTCAATGTTCTCAGGGGTGCTTTCGTAAGTGGCTGGCACTAACACTTTTGCATAGCATTCGCCTGCTTTAGCATCTGCTGGCGGTAAGTCTTGGGCCCATACTGGTAATGTATAGGCAATACTTACTAATGCACTCAATATGACTTTTTTCATAACAACGTCCTTAATTTAACAAGTAAATGTCGGCCTTCGCCGCTGAATTACGCCCCACTTATTTAATTAAATTGGATAAGCGGTTGTATTATTTGATAGCAAACCTTTTACGATACGTTAAGTATTTATTAGGTTTTCGTTAAAGTTTTAGTTATTAGGGTTTATAAACGTGGTTAATTACGATCCTTAATTATTAGGCGAAAACGAAAAAAAAGGGCAATTGCTTGCCCTTAATGTTCTAAATAGTGCTTAGTGAAAATACTAATCTTTGTTTTTCTTAGCTTTGCGTTTTTTAGGCGCTTTAGCACCTTCTGCACGCGCGGCTGCTCTTGCTAATTTTTTCTTGTGTGGTTTTTTTACTTTGCCGTGATTATCAAACGATTTAGCGCCTTCTGAGTTGCTGGCTCCTGCATTAAACGCATCATCGGCGTTGCGTGCTTGTGGTGGCTTGTCAGCATATGGTCCTGAATAAGCGTCTTCAGCGCCATCTTTATTCCCACCTTTACGGTAAGTGCCTTTGGCTGGTTTATCACCCCATTTGCCACCGCGATCTGGGCCGCCTTTGTCATTGCTGCCACGACCTTGGCGGTCGTTGCGATCTCTTGAACCACCACGTTCACCGCCGCGATCTCCGCCTCTGTCTCTGTCTCTGCCGCCACGTCCACGACCTTTACGGTCGCCATATGACTGGCCTTCACGGTTTGCATAGGCTTCGTTTGCAAATTCTGGCACGCCGTTCAAACGGGTTACAGTAATTGTTTTTTCGAGCGTATTGTTTGGGCCAAGGCCTTCAATCAATTTGTCTACGTGAGCAGGGTCGATTTCAATAAAGGTTTGTTCAGTCTGAATTTTAATGGCACCAATTTGTGCTTTGGTGAAATTAGCAGCACCGCAAAGCATTGGGATTAACCAACGTGGCTCGGCTTTATGTTTACGACCAACAGAAAGTGAGAACCAAACGCCATTTGCAAAATCTTCTCGTACTTTACCGCGTTCACCCTTGCCAGCTTGCGCACTTGGTACATAATCTGGTGTTTTTGAGAGTTCTTCTGGAGCAGAGCGTTCTGATCTAAAACGGCGCAATAGGGCGGCAGCAATTTTTTCAGGGCTATAAAGCTCCATCATTTGCTCAACCAGCACTTTTTCGCTTTTCTTAACGTCGTCTGCAAAAACTTCGTTTTCCAAAATACGTTGATTGTCGCGCTCTAGCACTTCATTTGCTGTTGGTGGCTTTGCCCATTCTGCCTGAATTTTTGCAAGGCTTAAAAGACGTTCTGTGCGACGGCGTGCATTGTTTGGCACGATGATAACGCAAACGCCTTTATTACCTGCGCGCCCGGTTCTTCCTGAACGGTGTTTAAGTGTTTCGGCTGTTTTTGGAATGTCGGCATGAATAACAAGTTCTAGGCCTGGTAAATCAATTCCGCGAGCAGCAACATCTGTTGCGATACATACTTGTGCTCTACCATCACGCATGGCTTGGAGCGCGTGTGTACGTTCGTTTTGGCTAAGTTCGCCAGAAAGGGCTACCACTTTGAAGCCGCGATTATTAAAGCGCGAAGTCATGTGATTAACAGTGGCTCTTGTGCCACAAAAAACAATCGCGTTTTTAGGCTCGTAATAGCGCAGTGTATTAATGATCGCATTTTCGCGGTCTGATTGGGCAACCATTAACGCGCGATATTCGATATCAACGTGTTGATTGGCATCTGAATCTATTGTTAAGCGCACAGCATCTTTTTGGTAACGTTTTGCCATACTGGCAATCGAGCGCGGTACCGTTGCTGAGTACATTAAAGTTCTGCGGTTTTCGGGCGCGGCATCTAGAATGTATTCTAGCTCTTCACGAAAACCAAGATCCAACATTTCGTCAGCTTCATCTAATACAACAGCCTTTAATTGGCTCATGTCTAAGGAGCCACGATTGATGTGATCTTTTAATCGGCCTGGTGTGCCAACAACAATGTGAACACCGCGCGATAAATTGCGACGTTCCTCGCGCATGTCCATGCCACCAACGCAAGAAGCAACATAAGCGCCAGCTTCTGCGAATAGCCATTCAAGTTCGCGCATCACCTGCAATGCAAGTTCGCGGGTAGGAGCAACAACCAAGGCTAATGGAGCGCCTGCGCGCGCTAACTTTTCTTCGCCCATCAATAATTGTGGTGCTAAGTTCAGGCCAAAGGCAACCGTTTTACCAGAGCCAGTTTGTGCAGAAACTAAAAGGTCTTTATCACAATATTCTGGATCAATTGCAGTTTCTTGTACTGGTGTTAATTTAGTATAGCCGCGTTTAGTCAACGCTAAGCTGAGCGCGGGCGCTGCGCCCGGAAAATCAGTCATGTTTTTTATCCATCGAAAAGAATTAAAAAGCACGACGTAAAAATCACGACCCTCAAAAAAATGTAACTTTACTGGGTGCCTTTATATATAGCCGCTTAGCAGCAATATTTGTACGGCTCTACTACTTGTCTTTTTTAAGATTGTACATAGCACAAGCGCAACATCATGAATAAATATTGATTTTATTAGATATTTAGCACTTTGGTAGCAGTATAAGGCACAATTATACCATTGAAACATTGAAATTATTAATTAATTTCAATGTTATTATTCTACAAATTCTTCAGCAATGCTATCTGAATCAATATCGGTGCTACCTGCAACAACACGTAATGAAACTGGTTTTTTTGTGTATTGCGATTGCGATTTTTTAAGCGAAGTAAGTGTTTCTTCTACATCTCTAGACTGTTTCAATATCGTTTTTGCGCCTGCGCCAAATACTTCAAGTAGTTCAGGTAATTCGCAAGTTGCTGCGATATGTAAACCCATTTTACGCATATGCACTCTGGCATAGCAAAATTGTGCGACTTTTGCTCTTTGCAGAGCTGTTAATTTTGAGGCAACATCCAGCGCATCTTTGGTTGGCGAATTGTTCAATTCAAACAGTGTTTGAATGTCAATAGAATCGTCAACAATGAGCTGCTGTGCTAGCTTAGTTTGCTGCATAGCTACATTCCTTTTGGTAAGATTCGATTAGTGATATTAGTTTGTGGATGGTTAATTATTGATTAATAAACAGTGAATAATGCAATCTATGAATTAGTTACCTATGGGAACACCTTAACCTAAGGTTGTTAGATGGCGCATGCAGGTTTTTTGAAGTAGGATTGCAATTGGTAAAATCTCAAGTAGCTGTTGACTCTTTGGTGTTTAATGTCAACAAATACGCCCATTGCCAAGGTTGCTGGGAGGAGTCTTGGTGATTTCGGAGCTGCTGCATTGATTTATTTCTGCAGCGGCTCCATTTACAAAATTACACTTATAGCCAGTTTTAGTCTGTTTTTGTAGTGATATTACAAAACACGAGGGCTTTTTTGCATTCTAGCCGTTTTTGTTTTTAATCAATATCGGGCACTTTTTTACCCGTCATGTTTGATAATGGTGTTTCGTTATAAGAATGTTTGATGTTTAAATCACGCTGAGGGAATGGAATTTCAATATCCAGCGCTTCAAATTGTTTTAGTATTTCAAATCTAACATCAGTTTGCACAGTAACATTGTTGCCAATGTCGAAAACATGCATGCGTAATACGAAATCTAATGAACTGTCACCAAAGCCTGAAAACCAAACATTTGTTTCTGGGGATTTGGCGATCATTTGATGCGCATCTGCAATTTCGTACAATGTTTTTTCGACCAACCGAACGTTAGAACCATATGCGACACCAATTGGGACATCGACACGTCCGCGTTTTGATTTGAATGTCCAATTGCCAACTTGCTGATTTATAAGTTCTGAGTTTGGAACGATGATCGACTTCTTCTGAAAAGTTTCGATTTCAGTTGAACGAACGTTGATATTTTTAACTGTGCCTTCTGCACTGCCTACTGTTATCCAATCACCAACTTTAATAGGGCGTTCAACAAGTAAAATTAGTCCAGATACAAAGTTACTAACAATGTTTTGTAAGCCAAAACCAATACCAAGAGAAAGAGCACCAAAGACGATGGCCAAGCTTGATAAATCAACGCCTGCCGAGGTGATGCCCATTAGGGCGGCTAGGCCATAACCAAAATACCCCAAGCCAGATTTTATAGAGCTGCGAATCCCAATGTCTGCACGAATTCGTGGAAATACGCTGTTAGAGAGCCATGATTGAACAAGTTTGGTAAGCGCAATGCCAATGAAGAAAACTGCAATGCCTATAAACACACCTGATAATGAAAGGTGAATGTTGCCGATTTGCACACCAGTAAATGCGCTTTTAACATAATACCAGATTTCGGCAAATTGTGTTCCCCATTGTAATAGAATTGCAGGCAAGCCAAGTATGAATATTACAAGGATGAGTAAGATGGAAATAGCTAAGCTTATTTGCTCTATAGAAAGCGTTTCATAGCCAAGCTTGTTGGATAAGAATTTACCAAAAGAAGTTTTAGGCAGTACGCCCTCGCGCGATAATTCTCGTGCATAAATTATGCCAATAACCATGAGTGAAACTATGGCACCTGTGACAACAACTTGCTGGGCGATGAAGCGAGCAAGACCGATATAGCCGCTCAATGCTGAGCCAATTATTATTGCTCCGATTATGAATAATGGGACTGAAAGCCATTTTGGCCACTTATGTGTGCTTGCGTGTGCTGTGTCGTTTTTGTTTGGCTTGATTAAAGCCATAATAATTAAGGAACCGCCAATAATGAGCGAAGTGATAAAGCCTTGAATTGCTGTAATACTTATTGGCCCTGAAAGAATTGCATTGATTTCTTGGATTAAAAAATCGATTGCCTGAACGACATACAGTATGAATGTTAGGGTAAACATTTTTAGTGCGGCAGAATTTGAAATGTCAAATAAGCGCCAGTTACTTTGCTTTGGTGCAAAAACGGCCACTGCTAGATTCCAAGCTAGGACAATGCTTGTGATAACCAAAATAATGACAAAGGTAATTTGTTGTACTTTGGAGGTGAATAAATCGAAATACAAGAAGAGCGCGTATGTGGCCCCTAAAAATATTGCTGTTGCTAAGCTAGATAATGTGGTGTCCCAAAATGCAGTAAAAACTTTGGTAAAATAATCTGGTTTTTGTTCTAAGCGGTCTAAGTGTTTGGCAAAAACGCGATTGAAATAAAAGGATAAGAATAAGGCTATTATAAGCGATAGAATTGTTGAACCAATTACTGATGAAAATTGTTCTTTGAATATTTTTTTCAACCAGTTGGAAAATAACTCAATGGTCTCAATTGTTTTATTGTAAAATGATGCAGCGGCATTTTTAAATAATACAGATGATAAACTGGTGTTTTTAAATATAGCTTGTGTGAAGGCAGTTTGGCGGCGAACATCAATTTGCGATGTTTTATCAATGGCTTCCTGTTGAATGTCTTCTAGGCTTGTTTTTGATACCGCTAGTGCAGATTTTTCGGTAGTTAATTTTTTTCTAGATGCAATTACTTCAGGGCTTTCGAAAGAGCCATCTTCTGGCGGCTCTCCAATTTCGCTAAGCTTTTTAGCTATCGTCTCTGTTTCTTTATCAATTGACCTGATTAACTCTTCTACTGTTGTAGAAATGTTTTGATATTCTACGCGCGCGCCTACAAGCGCCTCATCATCTAGTATGCGGCTATTGGATAGTCTTTCTAAGTCTACCATCGATTGCTGTAGAATACTGGCTTCTTTTTTAAACTCTACAATTTTGTCAGTTTGAGAAAATGCGCTGGGTACGCTTAATTGCGAAGCAAATATAAATAATACAACGAATAAGATATTTAGGGTGCTCAATACTCTTCGTTGAGTTTTTAAAATATGCTGGAAATAATTCATGTAACTTAGCTACCAAGTTTAAATTTGAGGGCGAATATGATTGGTCGATAGAATCAATTGGTTAAGTCTTACAACAATGTGGTTTTTTGGTCATGTAGAACTATTTAATGGCCGTTAAAGATAATCACTCCATGAATGCTGATAAAGGCTGAACTTTGATTGTATTATGTACGATATATGTAAGGGGTACAAAATTTAGCTTGTCCAATGTAAAATACGCACTTAGCGTGACGTTCTTTGAAATCTGTATTTTTAGGATTTAACGTGGTTGGAATTATCTTTTTAGCGCTTGGCTATGTACTTAGTCAGTTTTATCGTTCTTTTTTGGCCGTCTTGTCGCCTATATTAGGCGAAGACATCAGTATTTCGACATCGCAATTGTCCTTAGCATTGGGTGCTTGGTTTGTAATGTTCGCCCTTTCTCAGTTTCCAGTTGGTTATTGCCTCGATAAATATGGGCCGCGTAGAACCGCATCGTGGATGCTATTCTTTGGCGGCGGCGGTGGCTCTATATGGTTCGCATTGGCTAATTCAGGTTTTGATATCATAGTTGCAATGGGATTGATTGGAATTGGATGCGCACCTGTTCTTATGGCGTCATTTTACGTTTATGGTCGAAGATTTTCTGCAAGAAATTTTGCGTTCTACTCTTCTTTTTTGGTTGGGTTTGGTACTTTAGGCAATGTGATGGGGTCTGTGCCGTTGGCATTGGCAATTGGCGAATTCGGCTGGCGTAACATTGCTTATGCCTTAGCCGCGATTACCGCTTGTATCGCAATTGCTGTATTTATCTTTTTACAAGATCCTGAACAATTGGATGCCAGCGATCAAAAAGGTGGCTTCTTGGATATATTGAAAATCAAAGAACTTTGGTTAATTCTACCACTCTTAACAGTGAATTACAGCATTCCTGGTGGTATTAGAGGCCTTTGGGCTGGACCATATTTGCAAGACGTGTTTGGTGCGAGTGTCATCGAAATTGGCAGCGTAACACTTTATATGGCCATTGCTCTTTCTTTAGGGTCGTTTTTCTATGGGCTACTAGATCGTTTTTTCAACACAAGAAAATGGATTATTTTCATTGGTAATTTTCTTGTGTTGGGTGCTTTGGTATGGCTGGCCTATTTGCCAACCACTACAATTATTCAGGTTACAATTGGATTTGTGGTTATTGGATTTTTCGGTTCGAGCTATGCTTTGATTGTCGCTCACGGGAAAGAATTTATTCCAAAGCATTTGCTAGGGCGCGGTGTGACGTTATTGAATTTCTTTTCTATTGGGGGCGTGGGACTGTTTCAGTTGCTTAGCGGGGCTACTGTTTCGGCTTATAAGCAAGAAACTGTGCTGGAATCAGGTTATATTGAAATGTTTTTATTATATGCGATTAGCCTCGCTATAATGTTGGTGATTTACTTGTTTTCACAAGAGCGTAAACTAAATGATTAGATTTTTTATCTAAGAATAAGATGTTTTCCACAATATGATGAAAATTTGTGCTGAATAAATTGAGTTTTTATAAAATATAGGTTTTTTTTATAAAGCGTGATTTATCGCCTTGCAGGGCAGTTCGGTTAGCCTTATAAGGCGCATCTGAGGAGAACTTCAAGTATGGGTAAGATCGAAACGAACTCGCAAGATTACAAGCCAAACGAAGAAGAGCCTTTCATGAATGAAAGGCAGAAGGAATATTTTCGTGCCAAGTTAAATGCTTGGAAGGTTGATATTTTAAAAGAATCTAAATCTACTTTAGAAGTGCTGGCTGACGAATCCAATAAGCTTCCCGATGCCAATGATAGAGCATCGGATGAGACTAATCGTTCAATTGAGCTTCGCGCACGCGATCGTCAGAGAAAACTTATTTCAAAGATTGATTCTGCCGTTCGTAGAATTGACGAGGGCGAATATGGTTTTTGTGAAGATACTGGAGAGCCAATTAGCTTGAAGCGTTTAGAAGCACGGCCTATTGCTACCCTTTCTATAGAAGCACAAGAACGCCATGAGCGCCGTGAAAAAGTTTATAGAGACGATTAAGCAATATTATTTATGTTGTTTGCTAAGGGAAGTGGCTTTGTAAGCTTACAAACTTAGCTTTGTGGCGTTTTCTATTTAGTGGCAGCGACTTGGCGCAATGTTTGCGCAATTGCGTCCGGTGGATGCGCACCAGCTATGCCATGTTTTAATTCCACGATGAAGCAGGGAACCCCTGTTACGCCCATTTTCTGGGCTTGTGCAATGGTTTCGCTTATTGCGTCTACGTCTGTGTCACCAGCTAGTTTTTCTTTGATATCAGGCAAATTAAGGCCTGCATCATTAGCGGCCTTGGTTAGAACATCAGGTTCGCCAATATTTTTACCCTTAACAAAATAAAGCTCAAATAAAATTTCAACTAGGGCATTTTGTAGAGCTGAATTTTCGTCTCCTGCCCATTTTAGTAATCTGTGAGCGTTCATGGTGTTAGGTGACTTTTTAATCAAATCAAAGCGAAAGTCTATTGCGCAGTCTTTTCCCTTCTCTACCAATTGCTGGTACATGTCGGAAGCTTTGTCGTCACCAAATTTATCAAGCAAATATTGCTGCCTATCCTTGCCTAAGGCAGGCAAGGTCGCATCCAATTGGAAGGGGCGCCAATGGACTTCCACATCAAGTTCTGATGTGATGGCAATGGCTTTTTCTAGATGTTTTTTGCCAACATAACACCAAGGGCACATAACATCTGAAACGACATCAACTCGAATTTTCTGATTGTCAGTCAAACCAATATCCTAAATACGAGGTTATATTCCTTATTTTCCTTTGCTCCACCACACTGGGAATCGGTTACCATATAAAGGTGTTTTTTCTGGGTGTTCTAAATGGTTCCAATGGGCCACCCATTGCTTACCAAGGTGATAGGTAGGAATGACATAGTGACCAGAGATTAGTAGTCTATCCATTGCACGTACGGCAGATGTGAAATCGTCAGCTTTTCGTGCTTGAACGATTGCTTCGATTACTGCATCAATTGCTGGGTCACTTGCTCCGGCTAAATTGAAAGTTCCTGGTACATTCGTTGATTTTGTACCCCAGCGCCAAGTTTGCTCCGCTCCAGGGGATAATGAGGCAGAATATGTACCTATAATCATGTCATAGTCATATTCTTTTGTGCGGCGCTGAAATTGCGAATCGTCAACTTGTCTAATGGATATGTTAATGCCAATTTTCGCCAAATTAGCTTTATAGGCAAGCGCAAGACTTTCTTCATTAGAGTTTTTAGTCATAATCTCAAATGTAAATGGTTTTCCATCTGGTCCGAATAATTTGCTATCTTCGCGCTTAAAACCAGCATTTAGTAATTGACCAAGGGCGGCACGAACGATTTTTCTGTCAGGGCCGTTGCCTTTGGTTTTTGTAGGACGCCAACTGCCATTCATCACTTCATCAGACACTGAATTGGGGAAGGGCGCAAGTAAGTTCTTTTCAAATTCAGAGGCTGGTTGTCCGAATGAAGAAAGGTGAGATCCTTGCCAAAAACTATTGGTGCGTT
>NVRK02000108.1 GCA_002400845.2 Hyphomicrobiales bacterium | reverse complement strand
CAAATTTACCGTGTGCTGGGTGTTGGGTTTATGATCGGTGTTATTGGTGGGGATTCCAGTCAGCTTATTGATGAAGTGGTAACGCAAGCAGCGTTAATTCAAAACTTTTCCTATACCAGAGGCTTTGAAGAAGAGGCCGACAAAAATAGTGTAGTTTTAATGGAAAAGCTCAATAGAGATCCATTTGCTTTTATTAACTTATTAGACAGAATTATTCCGCCACAAAAAGATAAAGGTAGTGATACCTCTTGGTATTCAACGCATCCAGGGAATAAAGATCGCCGTAAAAATATTCAGCTAATTTTAAAAGAGTTGGGCAAGTAACCTCAATTTCAGTTAGGCTTTTTAAGGATTCGTATTTTGGAGAGATGCTTTGTCTGGCTCTGTAACTGATTTGAAAAAAATTACTTCGAAAAATGCTGGAGCAGAAAACCAAATAAATAAGGTTCCTCCGAAAAAAGTTAAGGGTGTTGTCACCCGTATTTTGGCGGCAAATGGATCTGATTTTGTTTCTCAAACAGTAGATGAACTTGTTGTGGATTATGAGGGTATTAAGGGCGATTTTCATGCTGGTATTACCCGAAAATCTGGTGGGCGCGAACCATGGTATCAGCGCGGCACGCAAATGCGTAATGAACGTCAGATTTCTATTCTAAGTGTAGAAGAGCTAGAGAAAATTTCTGCGAGCATGGGTGTCGACAAAGTTGATGCTGGCTGGATTGGTGCAAATTTGGTTCTGCAAAATATTCCAAATATGAGCTATTTACCGCCACGTACATTGTTGTTTTTTGAAGGTGGCGTGACCTTGCGAATAGATGGTTATAATGCGCCATGTCGATTAGCTGGTGGCAGTGTTGCTAGGCATGTTGGTGTGGATGCCACAGAGGGTGACTTTACAAAAACGGATATGGCGCTGAATTTTAAAAGCGCTTCCAATATGAAACGCGGACTTGTTGCATGGGTTGAAGTGCCGGGCATCATTAAAACAGGCGAAACAGTTACGGCTCGTATTTGGGAACAATGGATTTACTAGGGGGATTGGGGCGTTTATTCCTCAATTTCACTTATTTCGTTCACTTCAATTCTTTTAGTCGCACCCCATAGTTCCAGCGTTTCATTCATTATATCTAAAACAAAATGCTTGGCGCTTTCTATATCGTAGCCTTCTTCGAGCAGTGCATCATATTGGGTATGATTATGCCTGATATGTGTGGTGACGGATCGCCAAGCCAAAATGGGTGAGGGCAGGTGACGCAAATGAGAACCTTCTGCAATCGTCATTACTTTTTGAAAGTCATAAAGACTTGCATTGGGGATCATTAGTTTTAAAGTTTTACGAACCTGTCGCAGTCTATAAGCCTTGTCACTTATCATAGCGGAACCCTTTATTTTAGGCCTTTGAAAAATGATGTGGGATTAGAATTAAGCGCATATTGCTAACTGGCCTTATATTAAAAACTTGATTACATGGTTGAAAAGATATAAAGATATCTTTATATGATTATTTCAGTGAGGCTATTAGGTTTGCTGACTATAGATTCTAGCACAACCTAAATGAAGGAACTATGTTGAACAAGACACAATTACCGTTGGATCATACTGTAAACTTGCTGCGCGCAGCGGGAGAACAAACACGTCTGCGCTTATTGGCTTTGTTATCCCATGGCGACTTAACGGTTACGGACGTTATTGATATTTTAGGTCAGTCACAGCCGCGTGTTTCTAGGCACTTGAAATTACTATCAGAAGCGGGGCTTTTGGAGCGTTACCAAGAAGGTGCTTGGGCATTTTTTCGGGCTGTTCAAGAAGGTCAAAACGCTGATTTTGTAAATACACTTTTAGCACATATGAGCCAAAATGACGTTCAATTGTTACGTGATTTAGAACGCTTGCAAGAAGTTAGAGCGCGACGTGCTGCTGTTGCTTCTGAGTATTTTGATGAGAATGCTTCTAGCTGGGATGCTATTCGTTCATTGCATGTAGATGAATCTAAAGTTGAAGCAGCGATGCTAACTCTTATTGGCTCTGCGCCATTTCAATCTATGCTAGACCTTGGAACAGGTACGGGACGTTTGTTAGAGCTGTTCGCCGATCTGTACCATAGAGGGGTTGGTGTTGATGGTAGCCGCGAGATGTTGTCGGTTGCGCGTTCTAATTTAGAAGATGTTTCAAAAGTTCAAATTCGTTTGGGTAATTTGTTGAATTTACCAACGGATGCCAATTCGTTTGATCTGGTGACCATTCACCAAGTGTTGCATTATTTAGATGATCCCAAATCTGCGATCAAAGAGGCTAGCAAAGCACTGGCCCCTGGTGGGCGAATGTTAATCGTTGATTTTGCGCCGCATGGATTGGATTTTCTGCGTGATAAACATGCGCATATTCGACTTGGTTTTGAAGAGGACCAAATGTCTAGTTGGTTAGAAGAATGCGGCTTGGAAGTTAGAAAAGTTCAAAAGTTGGAACCTAAGGGTTCAAAAACCGCTAAAGATGAATCCCTAATTGTTACGTTATGGCTTGCCCAAGATAAGCGTATTCAAATTGCCTGAGTAATAAACTCTGGTTGTAAGTTTTAATAAAAAAATGGAAAATATGTATGTCCCTTTATAAATTGTCCCGTTCTGTTGCTTCAAGTAAAAAAGTGGACGTGTCGTTTGAATTTTTCCCTCCTATTTCTGATAAAGCTGAGGAGAATTTATGGAAAGCGATACGAAGAATTGAGAATCTAAGCCCTAAATTTGTCTCTGTTACTTATGGGGCAGGCGGCTCGACCAGAGAGCGTACTTTGCGTACTGTCAAACGAATGGTGGATGAGACTAATCTTAATGTTGCTGCGCACCTAACTTGTGTCGGTGCATCTAAGAGTGAAGTCGATGGCATTGTAAATGAGTTTAAAGACGCTGGTATAAACCGTTTTGTGGCGTTGCGCGGTGATCCAGCTGATGGCATAGGAGAACGTTATATTCCGCATCCAAGTGGATACAATAATGGTGCAGAATTGGTCGCTGGTCTTAAAGGAATTTCTGACTTTGATGTGACCGTTGCAGCCTATCCTGAAAAGCATCCAGAGAGTGCAGATTTTGCAACTGATATGGACATGCTTAAACGCAAAGTTGATGCTGGCGCAACGCGCGCAATAACGCAGTTCTTTTTTGATAATGATCTTTATGAAGCTTATTTGGAGCGTGTGCGCAAAGCTGGAATTTACATTCCAATCATTCCAGGTATTCAGCCAATTCATAACTTTATTAAGGTCGCAAATTTTGCGTCACGTTGTGGTACGAGCGTTCCGCAGTGGTTGGCAGAACGATTTGATGGCATCGATAGTGATCCTGAAACAAGGCAAATGTTAGCGGCCGCAGTTGCGGCAGAACAAGTTGCTGATTTGGCAACAAGAGGTGTTACAGACTTTCATATTTACACAATGAACAAAGCTGAGTTGCCAGTGGCAATTTGTAGACTTTTGGGCATTCACGAAAAGATTCCAGAAACAGCTTCAAAAGACTGATTTTATTATCTAATTTATGCGGAAGCCCTTTTACGAAAGAGCCTACCATCAAGAATGAGCAAGCCGGCGGCAATCAATGAGATGCCGCCGATTTGGTATGGGGTGAGCGTTTCGTTTAAGAAAATGATGCCCAAAGATATTGCGCTTACAGGCACTAGCAATGTTACCAGCGATACATTTACTGCACCTGCCGCATCCAAGATTTTAAAAAATAATACATAAGCAAATGCTGTGCACAGTATTGCTAAGGTAATGATTGAAAAAATTGCCGTCGTTGATGGCATGGTAATAGAAAATGGATCGTCAATGAATAATACAATGGGCACCATGCACAAAGTGGATGTTGTCATTTGGCAAGCGGCTATTAACACTGGGTCGTATCCTTTAAAGCGTTTGCCAAATACACCAGATATTCCGTAGCTTATGGTCGCCATTATCACCATAAATTGCGCGAGGGCAGAAGCGGTTAGTCCCAACCAAATATCGCCGCCCATTAACACTGCAACGCCAGCAAAACCGAAGAGTATTCCAACCAGCTTTAACGTCGAAAATTTTTCGTCACTGGTAAACCAATTGGCGATTAGCAATGTCCAAATGGGCGTCATGGCATTTACAACTGCGGCAAGGCCAGCGCCAATTTCTTTTTGACCGTAAAGAATAAATGAAAATGGAATAACGTTGTTTAAAATTCCAATGATTGCTCCGTTCACTAATAGCCATTTTGTGATTTTGAATTTACGCTTTGTAAAAAGTATAAATAGCCAAAGGCAAATCGCTGCCAAACCAACGCGCAATAAAACAACTGTAAAGGCCGGCACTTCTAACACTGCTATTCGGCCAAATAGAAATGAACTTCCCCAAATTGTGGCAAGTAAAATTAACATACCCCATGTCTTGTTTGTCATTTGTAAATTTTGATTTAGTTGCATATTGCCTCCGTTTAAAACGTAGCGCTTTCTTTGAAAGCCTGCCACCCGTTTCTTGTCATTAGGACAATTTTAACCAAATTTTTGAGTCATTATTTAACTGTGTCTGACTAGGTTTAATTGGTGAATTAAAAAAATGTGGGTTTTGGTATGGTTATTGATTTGATTTCGAGACGTAATTTTATAGCGGGTAGTTCTGTATTTATTTTGACTGGTTGTGCAGGAATTGATAATTCGACTTCCACTGGCAGTATTCTAGATTCAATTACTCGTAGTGATTTGACAAATAAGCCAAAACCAAAAATGACACGTACTGGGAAAATTGAGTTCGATTTTGAAGATGGTTTTGCAAAGTTGAATGATGTTAGAAAAAACAATGGGTTGGCGATTTTTAAAAATGATCCGCGTTTGCAAAAAGCATCTCAAGATTATGCAAACTTAATGGCATCTAAGGGTAAGTATGGCCACGAAATTGGACCAGGCACGCAATTTAAAAAACGCATTAATGCGGCTGGTTATGATAACTCTTCTGGAGAAAACCTAGGCGTTGGTTATGCTAATATTGATGCGGCGATTGCAGGCTGGATAGAGTCGGACGGCCATAGGCGCAACATGCTAAAGCCACATTATACGCTGGCAGGCTTGGCATATGCCTATAATAATTCAGGTAACAACCCGCAATATACGCATCTTTGGGTGCTGATAATGGGTAAAGACGATGGTTTTGTCACTTCGTAAATAAACGTACCATAAATTTATACTGCGTCTCTTTATCCCTTCAAAGTGCTGTCCGAGTCGCCTATGTATAACAAATGTCTATTTGGTCGCGTCTTGGCGAAATATTATCCAGTGCTGTCTCGCAAGGGTTTTCTGCCGTTGTGGAAGCTGCGCGTACTTTTTTTGAAGGCGACCCAATAACGCGCAAACAAGTTGCATTTTCTATTGCGATTGTTGCGCTATCTGCAAAGGCCGCTAAAGCCGACGGCATTGTTACCGATGATGAAATTGCGGCTTTTCATGAATTGTTTGAAGTGCCGCCTGAAGAAATGCGCAATGTGAATAGGCTGTATAATCTTGCCATGCAGGACGTTGCAGGGTTTGAACATTATGCGGCGCAGGTAAAACGGCTTTTTCCTGATGATGATGATATTTTACGTGATGTGTTAAATGCGCTGTTTTATATTGCAAAAGCAGATGGTGTCATTCATGAATTAGAGTTGCAATTTATTGAAGTTGTTGCAGAGATATTTGGAATAAGTGGACGTACATTTGAGCAGATTAAATTACGCAATGTTGTTCCAGAAGAGGGCGACCCTTATTGTATTTTAGGCGCTAACCGTGAATGGGATTTTGCTCAGCTTAAAAAGCATTATCGTAAATTGGTGAGCGAAAATCATCCAGACAAAATGGTGTCACGTGGTGTACCGCAAGAGTTTTTAAAAATTGCAAATGATCGCTTAGCTGAAATTAATTTTGCTTGGGATCAAATTGAAAAAGAGCATTCTTTAAAACTGACTGCTTCTCAAGATTTAGATAATTCTTCCAATCAATCTGGTGAGACAATTGCATGAGTAAGCAAGATCAGCCCACTATAAGTTTACTTGATGTCGCAGATACAAATTGTACCTGCGAAGTTAAGCGCGCAGTAAACTTGAATGAGCGTCGCGGTTTGGAAAAGCCTGACATGTTGATTTTGCATTACACAGGCATGCCCAGTGGCGACCAAGCATTGAATTGGTTATGTGTAGAAGAGAGCCAAGTTTCTTGTCATTATCTAATCCATGAAGATGGGCGTATTGTGCAAATGGTTGCTGAAAATAAGCGCGCTTGGCATGCAGGTGCCTCAAAATGGTTGGGTTATGAAGATATCAATTCGCGATCAATTGGAATTGAAATTGTTAATCGTGGTCACGATCATGGCTACCCAGATTTTCCTGATACGCAAATAAATGCTGTAATTTTGCTTTGTAAAGATATTATAGAACGCCAAGATATTGCTGCTAGAAATGTTGTTGGACATTCTGATATTGCACCTGGTCGCAAGCAAGACCCGGGTGAAAAATTTCCGTGGGCGCAGTTATTTGAAAATGGAATAGGTCATTTGGTAGAGCCAAGCGCTATACGCGATGGGCGGTTTTTTCAAATGGGAGAAAGTGGACAGCCTATTGAGGCGCTTCAGTCTATGCTCTCACTTTACGGCTATGGTGTTGAGGTGAGTGGTGAATATAATCAACACACTGCTAATTGCGTAAAAGCGTTTCAGATGCATTTTCGCCAAGCTAAGGTTGACGGTATCGCCGATGCTTCGACAATTGATACTTTGTATCGCCTTATAAAACAGCTTGATTAGTAAGGCCTTTAAGGCGTTGCTAAGATTACATATCTTACGTTTGTAATTTAATTTTACTTGTCGAACATATTTTTGTCGCTAAAAGACGCAAAAAGAACAACGCCAAAAGGCGAACGAACAGAAATTTTTTAAGGGCCTCCCACCGTGAAAAAAATATTATTGAACATTGGCTTGCCAATGGTACTTGCGTTTGTGTTGCAAGGTTGTACGCAGTCAAGTTTATCACAAAATGATTTAGTGTCTTCTAACGCGCTTGTTTCAAGTGACACTATAATAGAGTTGGAAGTTGACGAGCTTACTCATATAAATGCATTTGTGAAAACTCAAAAAATTAGTACGTCTAAAACTGCTGGAAATAAAGCATTGGAATGGCAGCAAAAGTGGAAAGAACGTGTTGCTAAACGACAAGCAGAACACAAACAAAAAATTGCAAAGGTGCAAAAGCTTGCTGCTAAAAAGGTAACTAAAAAATCCACCAAAAAGACAACTAAAAAAGTTATTAAAAAAGTTGTTGCAGTTTCAAGAAAGCCACAAAAATTAAAAGGTAAAGGCAGAGCCCGTTATACAGCGTTGATTACCAAATATGCTCAAGCATATGGTGTTCCGGTTAGATTGGCACATGCAGTTGTGCAAGTAGAAAGTAATTTTCGCGCGAATGCTAGAGGTGGTGTTGGTGAAATTGGGCTTATGCAATTGCGCTTAGCCACTGCAAGAGGCATTGGTTATAAAGGCTCTGCAAAAGCGCTCTATAACCCTGAAACTAATATTAAATATGGTATGAAGTATTTAGGCAAAGCTTACAAATTAGGCGGCGGCACGACTTGTGGTGCAATCTTAAAATATAATGCTGGGCATGGTGCTAAACGTATGAACCGCATAAGTGCCAACTATTGCAGAAAAGTTAAGCGCATTATCTAAAGCGTATTGGCTAAATGCCGATCAACCGCTCTGGTTACTGACCTGCCATGTTTGCCCATGGCTGAATTTATGGACAAGTGGTTATAATCACTGCCATTAAAACGGGTAACGGAATTGCCAGCATTTTCTAATGCGTTGGCGAAATTAGCACTGATCTTGGGGCGCTTTGTGCCCCCAGACCATAGCACTAAAGCTGGTGGTTGCTGTTTGTTATGAACGTAGCTGATTGGCGACCATGTGCGCCAATTTTCTTTGCGGTTTAACGCTGAAAATAGAATTGGTAATCTGCCACCGCTTAGCTTGGCTAAAAAGGGTAGATCGTAGGCGCCTGTGTCATTGCAGACGAGTGAACGCACCTTAGTTGTTGCGCCACTTAACGAGGCTAAAGAAGCTAGGTGGCAACCGGCAGAATGGCCCATGAGTGCAATGCGGTTTGCATTGCCGCCTAAAGCTGGTGCATTATGGGCGACCCAATTGACGGCTTGTGCAACTTGTAACGCTTGGCGTTCGGCGTTTGCTCTTGGGTAAAGCGTATAACCTACCGAGATAAATACATAGCCACGTGATGTGAAATGCGAGGCTTTCGCGCCAACACTTCCCTTACTGCCTGCTTTCCATGCGCCGCCATGAACGAATATTATGATAGGCGCGTTTTGAGCATTTGCAGGTTTGTAAATGTCCAGCTTATTGCTGCCGAAGTTGACGCCTTTATAGGTTTTAGCTTGTGCGGCATTTGTAAGCAGAGCAGGGCTTGTAAGTCCAGCTAGGCCAATAGTGGATAATTTGATTGCGTCACGTCTGCTAAATGTTTTTTGCATCACTAAAACCGTTATAGTTACTTATTAAAATCGTTCTCTGGCTAGTATCGAGTATTCAGCTTAAGCATTGGTTAAGTATAAATTGGGAGTTAAGCATAAATTGGGCTAAAATGATAATAGACTTTGCGGACTAAAATTAATTCTTAGATTGACGTGGGGGGGGAATGCGTTTTATGTGGCGCTTGCCAGCTGGTCGGGTGATTGCTGCTATAAGAGCCGAAAGGCTGTAGCGGAGGAAAGTCCGGGCTCCATGGAAATACGATGCCGGATAACATCCGGCTGGGGAAACGGGTTCGCTCGCCAACCCAAGGGAAAGTGCAACAGAAAATATACCGCCGTATTTATACGGTAAGGGTGAAAAGGTGAGGTAAGAGCTCACCGCGCAAGCAGCAATGTTTGTGGCATGGTAAACCCCATCGGGAGCAAAACCGAATAGGAATAACGTGCTGGAAGCAATTTCAGTGAGCCCATTTTCAGGCTAGTTGTTCGGGTGGGTTGCGCTGAGGTGTTTGGTAACAAATATCCCAGATGAATGATCACCGCGTTTTGAACTAATCCTTTTGGGTTGATTTAAAGCCTTACAAAACCCGGCTTATAGACCGGCTGGCATTTTTACTTTCTCAGACTGTATTTCAAACAGTAGCATAAAGCGCGAATGCAAAGCATGCGCCCGTCGCAATCATAAGGGTGCAAACTGCAAAAGAGCCAACGTCTTTCGCGTTTTTAGCAAACTTTGAATATTCTGGTGAAACGCGGTCTACAATTAATTCTATTGCAGAATTAACTGCTTCAAATGCGATTGTAATCAAACAGAGTGCAAATGTTAGTAAGATGTGAAATGGGTCAGCGCTTTGCCAAAATAAAATTGCGAGCAAGGTGATTGTAGCCGATAGCTCATGGCGAAAGGGTACTTCGCCAGTCATGTATCGTAAGCCAGCCCATGAATATTGAGCTGCTGCAAAAAAATGTGCAACGCCTGTTTTTTTATCCAATTTATGTGGTTCTTGGCTCATTTTAATTCCCGTAAAAAATCAACAATTGGTTCTTAATAGAGTTTCATACTGGATTCTCATTGATGTGTCACTTTTACATTTGTTTTGATGAGTCACTTTGACTCATGTCGAACTGGAGAGTGTCGCGCTATAGATTGGTTATGGGGTTTAAGTAAATTAGGCATGTCTATTTTATGCGTTTTACCAAACGTTAACCTAAATAGCTCAATACTTACTAAATTATTACTAGAAAGTAAGAAAACCCTTAAGATCCCATTGACGCCCAAATTGTCCCATGATATCCCAAATCATCATATATTTTGATTCAATTCGAATTTTATGAGACGCAAATTTAAGTGGGCAGGGTTGCCAAAATTGCGGGCTGGGTGGGCTAGCTAATTTAGGATTGTGAGGCTTTGAATGGGTCGTTTCGTATCGAATACGATCAATAAGGTTGATAAAAAAGGGCGGGTTTCGATACCAGCGCCTTTCCGCACAATCTTGCAAGGTCAGTCCATTTTGCATGTTATTTTAAATTCTGAACATCAAGTTGCCGAAGCGGGTGGTTCGCAGTTTATGGACGCGAATTACAAACGCTTAGAAAAAATGGATCCATTTTCTAAAGAATATGAATATTGGTCTTTTTATCTGCTGGGTGATGCTGATGAAATAAAGATTGATAGCGAAGGTCGTATTATCATTTCAGACATTATTAGAGAGCATACTGGCATTACTGACGAAGTTGCATTTGTGGGTAGGGGTAATTTCTTCCAGCTGTGGACGCCAAAGAACTTTAAAGACTATCGCAAAGAAGCGCGTGCACAAATTAATCAAATGCGTAAGCAAAAAACAATTTCCTCCGGGAGTTCGGATTATGCACCGGGAGAGCAAGAAGTATGAGTAAAGATGGTTCAAACGTAACTGATAACGTAGATGCTGTCGGCGGACCCGTGGCTCATATTCCTGTTATGCTCAACGAGGTTCTGGCTAGTTTAAGCCCAACTTCCGGGGAAACCCATTTAGATGGCACCTTTGGTGCTGGTGGATATACATCTGCCATATTGGGTAAGGGCGCTAATGTTATTGCGATAGACCGCGACCCTGATGCAATTGAAATTGGTCAGGCTTTGGTTGCAAAATCAGAGGGTAAACTATCGCTGGTTCATGGTCGTTTTTCGAATTTAGATGACATTGCTTTAGAGGCAAGTAGTGAGAAGCTAGATGGTGTCGTTTTAGACATTGGCGTTTCTTCCATGCAGTTAGATCAAGCAGAGCGTGGGTTTTCATTTCAAAAAGATGGGCCGTTAGACATGCGCATGGCGCAATCTGGTGTGAGTGCGGCTGATGTTGTAAACAATGCAGATCATTCTACGCTAACGCGCGTGATTGGTATTTTGGGCGAAGAGAAAAAAGCCAGTCGTATTTCTAGAGCAATTATTGATGCGCGTTTGTCACAAACTTTCACATCAACTTTGCAATTAGCAACTTTGATTGAAAAAACCATTGGGCGTCGTCCAACCGATAGAATCCATCCAGCGACGCGTAGTTTTCAAGGGTTTCGAATTTTTGTGAATCAAGAGTTGCAAGAATTATGCGATGCGCTGCTAGCGGCCGAAAATGCGCTCAAGCCTGGTGGTCGACTGGTGGTGGTTACTTTTCATTCATTAGAAGACCGGATTGTGAAAAAGTTTTTTGCCGATAGAACAGGTGGTTCTGGTGGGTCTAGGCATTTGCCAGAAATTACAATTGCAAAGCCTAATTTTTCTCAAATAAAACGTGGTGCAGTTACGGCCTCTAAAGAAGAGTGCGAAATTAATCCGCGTTCAAGGTCTGCCAAATTACGTTGGGGCGTTCGTAGTGATGTTGCTCCGCGCAAGAAGGATCTTAGTATTTTCGGTCTTCCTAATCTCAAGCTTATGGAAAGTTAATCATCGTGTTTAGACCTCTGGATATTCTTTTTATTGGATTGCTGCTCGCTGGGGCAGCTTTTACTTATAAAATTAAACATGATTCTGAGGTTGCGATTGAACGCGTAGTAAAACTTGAACGCAAAATTAAAAAAGAACAAGAATTGATTGATATTTTAAAAGCGGATTGGGCATTGCAGGTTAGCCCAAAGCGTTTAGAAATATTGGTAGAAAAATACCGTGACGAGCTAAAACTTGAAATTTTGAAATCAGAAAATATTGGTGGCTTGGAACAAGTTCCAGTCAAAATTCTAATCCCGAAAATATTGCCCGATACAAGTATTGCTGATTTGATTGATCCAGATAGAACAATTTCTACCGGCAGTGTTGGCGCTGGTCGTTCAAGCGAAGGTGCTCGATAATGAAATTTCTTCCTTGGGTAAAAGAGAAAAAGCTGGGCAGCGTTAATCAAAATTATGCTGCTTATGTTGCTATTGATGGTCTTAAAAAATCAGCCATTGAAGAATCTCGTTCACGCATAACGCTTGGCATAATTATCATAGCGTTGGTTTATTGTGTTATCGCAGGGCGGTTGATGTTTTATGGATTTATGGACCCGTCTGAAACTGTTAGAATGGCTCTTAAAGATCCTACAATATCTGCGCGTCGTCCAGATTTAATAGATCGTAATGGCATTACGTTAGCGACTGATATTAACACAGCCTCTTTATATGGTGAACCAAGACGTATTATTGATGCAGACGAAGTGGTTGAATTATTGTCGACCATTTTACCTGATTTAAATTATGAAAAAATTCATAAGCGTCTTTCTGGCAAGGCAGCTTTTGTGTGGCTGAAGCGTGAGTTAACGCCACTACAGCAATCACAAATATTAGCGCTGGGTATTCCAGGCATTGGCTTTAAAAAAGAAACAAAACGTTTCTATCCAAAATCAAATACAGCTTCGCATTTAGTTGGGCATGTAAATATTGATAATGTTGGTATTGCTGGCGTTGAAAAATATATTGATGATAGAGGCCTTAAAGACTTAAGAGCCGCTGGTTTTGGCAGTGTTGCTAATGACGAACCAGTGCGCATGTCGATTGATTTACGGGTGCAGCATTTTGTACATGACGAATTAGAAAAGGCCATGGAGCGCTATAAGGCAATTGCCGCTGGTGCTGTTGTTTTAGATGTGCATACGGGTGAAGTGATCGCCATGGCATCTCTTCCTGATTACAATCCTAATACGCCTGCTGATGCTTTGAAAAAAGAGAATTTAAACCGCATGTCTGCTGGCCTATTTGAAATGGGTTCTACGTTTAAATCCTTCACAACTGCTATGGCATTAGACAGTGGGTTTGTTACTATGCGTAGTAAATTTGATGCAACTAAGCCGCTTTATGTAGGCGGTTTTACCATCAACGATTTTCACGCAAAGCGCAAAGTCCTTACAGTTCCTGAGGCGTTTATTTATTCGTCCAACATTGCCACAGCTAAAATGGCTGGCGTTGTTGGTGTTGAAAAACACAAAGAATTTTTAACGCGCATGGGTCTTTTGAGTAAGATGGATTTGGAATTGCCAGAAGTGGCGACACCATCGCAACCAAAAAAGTGGAAGAAAATTAATTCTGTAACAATTTCATATGGTCATGGCGTAATAACAACGCCGCTGCAAACGGCGGTTGCTGGGGCGGCGCTTGTAAATGGTGGTAAGTTAATTCCGCCGACAATTTTCCCACGTTCTCGCATTCAAGCAGATGCAATCGCGAAACAGGTCATAAAACCATCAACCAGTGATGCGATGCGTTATTTGTTTAGGCTTAATGTTGAAAAAGGATCTGGTAGCAGATCTGATGTTCCTGGCTATTGGGTAGGCGGAAAAACGGGAACTGCGGAAAAAGTAATTAATGGTAAATATTCTAGTAAGCATAGGTTTAATACTTTCTTAGCTGCGTTTCCGATTAATGATCCTAAATATGTTGTTTTGACATTTATTGATGAACCTAAACCTGAAGAAAAAGGCATTGGTGCGACGGCTGGTAGAAACGCGGCGCCTATGATAGCTAACATTATTCGCCGTGCTGCTCCTGTTTTGGGCATTCGGCCACAATTTGGCTCAGATTTAAAACTCATGTCTGTTAGATATTAATTCAGGTATAAACGATAATTGAGAATCAATTAGAGTTGAAAAAATTGAGGGCAGATTTATATGAAGCTAAATGCTTTGTTAGACATCATAAAGTTAGATGATAAAAACGTTGGAAATATCAAGGGTGCTGATGGTGTTGAAATCATTGGCATCACTGCTAATTCGCGTGAAGTTAAATCTGGCTTTGTGTTTGCTGCTTTAAAAGGTGTTGCGGTTGATGGTGCTAAATATATACCAAGTGCTGTTAAAGCTGGTGCATCCTTTATTTTAACCCATAAGGGTGCAGATGTGTCTGCACTGACCATTCCATATATTGCGCTCGATGATCCGCGTGAAGCATTGGCGCTAATCTGTGCAAAGTATTATGGTGCACAGCCAGAAACTATGATTGCAGTTACAGGCACTGCGGGTAAAACGTCTATTGCTGCTTTTGTTCGTCAAATTTGGGCGACATGTGGCAAGCCATCTGCAAGTATTGGAACGACTGGTGTGGTTTCGCCCACTAGAAATGATTATGGTAGCTTGACCACGCCTGATCCTGTTTCACTGCATAAATTGTTGAAAGAATTACACGATGAGGGCGTGACCCATGGTGCTATGGAAGCATCATCGCATGGGCTAGATCAGCATCGCTTAGATGGTGTAAAACTTGCTGCTGGTGGGTTTATAAACCTTGGGCGCGACCACATGGACTATCACTCAACGGTAGAGCATTATTTTAATTCTAAAATGCGCTTGTTTAACGAGTTGTTGCCAAAGGGCGCGCCTGCTGTAATTTGTGCAGATGATGAATGGTCTGACAAATGTATAGCAGTTGCAAAAGAAGCTGGTTTAGAAGTTTTAACAACGGGTCATAAAGGCGCGTTTTTAAGTCTAAAACGTTTGGAGCATGAACGGTTCAAACAGATTGCTGAAATTCAACATAAAAATGTTACATACAGAATAGAGTTTCCACTCGCTGGTGATTTTCAGATGTCTAATGCGCTGGTTGCTTGTGGCCTTGCCATTGCAACAGGCGCAGATGCTGGACAAGCAATTAAAGCATTAGAAAAATTAAAGGGTGCACCGGGTAGGTTAGAACTGGTTGGATACTCTAAAGATCAAGGGCCTTGTTATGTTGATTATGCTCATAAGCCAGAAGCGCTAGAACATGTGCTTCAATCCCTTCGCCCATTTACCTCTGGAAAAGTTTATTGCGTATTTGGGTGCGGCGGCGATCGCGATGCTGGTAAACGTGAAATTATGGGAGAGATCGCGACGCGCCTTGGGGATGTTGTTATTGTAACTGATGATAATCCGCGGACAGAAAATGCTGAAGAAATAAGAAGACAAGTAATGGTTGGTGCAGTAGGTGCAATTGAAATTGGTGATCGTGAGGATGCAATTTTTCATTGTGTAAATGAACTTCAAAAAGGTGACTGTTTAGTGGTGGCTGGTAAAGGGCATGAGCCTGGTCAAATTGTTGGCGATAAAGTTTTACCTTTCTCTGACCATGAAGTCATTCGCCGTGCTTTGAGCGAAAATGGTGGTTCTAGCTATGGTGAGGGCATCGCTTAATGGAGAATACTGTTTCTACAGACTTAGGTACTGTGTTGTTGTGGGAGAGTGATGCGCTTGTTGCTTCTATCAATGGGCGACCGGTTGGTAACATGCCTGAAGGAATAACTGGCATCTCTATTGATACGCGTACTTTGAAAAAAGGTGAGGCATATTTTGCCATTAAAGGCGATGTGCATGATGGACATAAATTTGTTTCTGCTGCCATGAGCGCTGGTGCTGGTATTGCTATTGTTGCTGAAGAGAAACTGGTCGCGCTTGGTCATATCACTGGGCCAATGATTGTTGTGCGTGATGTTTTAGAAGCAATGCGCAATTTGGGTGAGGCGGCGCGTGCTAGAACAAAGGCACAAATTATT
Source organism: Hyphomicrobiales bacterium (assembly GCA_002400845.2). GTDB lineage: Bacteria > Pseudomonadota > Alphaproteobacteria > Rhizobiales > Rhizobiaceae > Salaquimonas. The sequence goes on along the minus strand of NVRK02000108.1, from coordinate 48,950 downwards.
GCCGTTACTGGTAGTGTTGGGAAAACCACAACCAAAGAAATGCTTAGAACCGCGCTCAGTGCATCTGGTAGCGTGCATGCTTCGGTTGCTTCGTTTAATAACCATTGGGGTGTGCCTTTAACTTTGGCGCGTATGCCGCAAGATACACGGTTTGGTATTTTTGAAATTGGTATGAACCATCCAGACGAAATTAGACCGTTGGTGAAAATGGTTCGTCCGCACATTGCTATGATTAACAATGTGGCGGCGGCGCATTTGGGTGCTTTTAAAAACCTTGATGATATCGCAAAAGCTAAGGCCGAAATTTTTGAGGGTGTGGTTGAGGGCGGTTATGCTTTGATAAATAAAGACGATAGCCGCACTTCTATTTTGACCAAATTAGCAAGCAAAGCTGGTATTGAGCATTTACGAACTTTCGGCGAAAAGCGTGGTTCTGATTTTTGGATGAAATCTGCTGAATATCAAGCCGATGGTTCTTCCATTATTGCGCGTATTGCTGGCAAAGAATTAAACGTGAGGCTTAATGCAGCCGGAAAACATTTGGCAAAAAATGCGCTGGCTGTTTTGGGCATTGCAAGTTTGGCTGGTGCTGACATGGAAAAAACCATTGAGGCTATCGCTACGATTGAGCCAGAAGCAGGTCGCGGCAAACGTCACTATTTAAAAAATAAACATGGTAACTTTACGCTAATTGATGAAAGTTATAATGCTAATCCAGCCTCTATGAAAGCGGCTTTGGAAGTTTTGAAATCAGCGAAGCCGGGTGCTAGAGGCAAGCGCATTGCGGTCTTGGGCGATATGCTAGAATTGGGTGAAAGCTCTGAAAAACTACACCGCGAATTGGCTGTAAATATTCAAGATGCCGAAGTTGATAGGGTTTATACGGTTGGTAAGCTCATTGGCGTTTTGGCTGACGAAATTGATGGTAAAAAGCATGTTGGACATTATACAACATGGGAAAAAGCCAAAGCCGCCTTGGTTAAAAACTTGCGTTCAGGTGATGTCGTCATGTTAAAAGCTTCAAATGGTTTGGGATTCGCTAAGTTGGTGAGTTCGTTGAGTAAAACTTTTGAGCGAAAGTCATTAGTCGAAAAAGCTTAAGCTAAGAACCTTAAGTAAAATTTTAGTAATACTAATACAGTGAAAATAAATTGGGGAATGAATAATGCTGTACTATCTTTTTGAGGAGTACTCTTCGAATTTTTCGGGGTTTAATCTATTTCGGTATATAACTTTTAGAACGGTGGGCGCTTTGGTGACCTCTGCAGTGTTTGTATTTCTATTCGGTCCAATGATTATTAGATCGCTAAAATTGCGCCAAGGTAAAGGCCAGCCGATTAGGGCAGATGGACCTGAATCTCATTTTGCAAAAGCGGGTACGCCAACCATGGGCGGCTTAATGATTATATCAGGCATCATGTTTGCGTCATTAATTTGGGCAAACTTATCAAGCATGTATGTTTGGTGTGTTTTGCTTGTCATGCTTGGCTTTGGAGCAATTGGTTTTTATGATGATTATTTAAAAGTATCTAGGGCCAGCCATAAAGGTTTTTCAGGCCGTCTTAGGTTGTTGCTTGAATTTATCATTGCTGGCATTGCTTGCTATGTCATTATGAGCAATGGCGAGCAGCCATTTTCCTCCTCTCTTACTTTTCCATTCTTTAAAGATTGGCTAGTCGATTTAGGACTGTTCTTTGTTTTGTTCGGGGCATTTGTAATTGTTGCTTCGGGGAATGCTGTAAACCTCACTGATGGTCTTGATGGTTTGGCAATTGTTCCCGTAATGATTGCGGCAGGTTCGTTTGGTCTTATTGCTTATCTTGCAGGTAATGCAATTTTCTCTGGTTATCTTCAAATTCATTTTGTTTTAGGAACAGGTGAATTGGCAGTCTTGTGTGGTGCTGTCATTGGCGCTGGTCTTGGGTTCTTGTGGTTTAATGCACCGCCTGCGGCTATCTTTATGGGCGATACAGGTTCGCTTGCATTGGGCGGCATGATTGGCACGACTGCTGTTGCTACAAAACATGAAATTGTTCTAGCAATTATTGGTGGCTTATTTGTTATTGAAGCTCTGTCGGTGATTATTCAAGTTGCATCTTTTAAATTGACTGGTAAACGTGTTTTCAGAATGGCTCCCATCCATCACCATTTTGAAAAAAAGGGCTGGACTGAAAGCCAAGTCGTCATTAGATTTTGGATCGTTGCGGTTATATTAGCGCTCATCGGTCTTTCAACTCTTAAATTGAGATAATAACTTAGGTAAGGATTTTGCGTTGATTGAAGCGTCAACTCAAAAAGGAAAACGCATTGCGCTCTTTGGTCTTGGTGGATCAGGGATTGTAACCGCTCGTTCATTAAAAGCGGGTGGTGCTGAAATTTTCTGTTATGATGATAACCCAGAGCGTGTGGCGCACGCTAAAGCTGAAGGGCTTGGCACTGCTGATTTGCATGATTTAGATTTTACGACGCTAGATGCGCTTGTACTTTCGCCCGGTGTACCGTTGACCCATCCAAAGCCTCATTGGACAGTAGATTTGGCGAATAAGGCTGGCATTCCAATCATTGGGGATGTTGAGTTGTTTTGTTTAGAACGGCAAGCCAAAGCACCAAAATCCGAATTCATCGCAATAACTGGCACGAATGGAAAATCGACTACGACGGCTTTGATTGCGCATGTATTTGCATCTGCTGGGCGTGATGTTCAATTGGGCGGTAATATTGGCACTGCGGTTTTATCATTAGATGAGCCAACGCCAAATAAAGTATATATTGTCGAGTGTTCTTCTTATCAAATTGATTTAGCCCCAAACTTAAATCCAAGCATTGGATTATTGTTAAATATCGCGCCTGACCATTTAGACCGTCATGGCTCATTGTCTCATTACGCATCAATCAAGGCTAGATTAGTCACTAACAGTATTGAGGCGGTTGTTGGTGTTGATGATGGATATAGTAATGCTATCTCGTCTGCCGTATCTGCTTCTGCAAATGTTACTCGTATCTCAAGTAACTCTGATTTTAAAAATGGCATCACGTCAAAAGATGGAATGCTGATTGAAATAAAAGATAGCGTTGCGCATGATCTGTTTAAGCTTGATAATGCACCAGCATTAAGGGGCATTCACAATGCTCAAAATGCGGCGGCAGTTTGGGTAACTTGTATAAAGGCTGGATTGAGCGCAGAAGAAATTTCTTCTGGTTTTAAAACTTTTCCAGGGCTTGCGCATAGAATGGAGCAGTTAGGCCGTATAGGTTCGGTGCTGTTTGTAAATGATTCTAAAGGTACAAATGCAGATGCAGCGGCAATGGCGCTGGGCAGTTATGAACCTATTTATTGGATTTGTGGCGGTCTGCCAAAATCTGGCGGCATAGAGGCTTTGCGGGCATTTTTCCCGCGCATTGCAAAAACATATTTAATTGGAGAATCTGCTCCAGAATTTGCCGCAACATTGGGCGAGGATGTTCCCTTTGAAATTTCAAACACATTAGATGTTGCTGTAGAACATGCCGCTAGAGATGCTGCTAAAGACAAAAATAAAGAGCCTGTTGTTTTGCTTTCTCCAGCATGTGCAAGTTTCGATCAGTTTGCTAACTTTGAGATTAGAGGCGAAGCGTTTCAAACCGCAGTTTTTGCAATGGATGGATTGGTCACAATGGATCAATTTATTACGTCAGTGTCTGATAATAAGGAAATCTGATGGTAAGCAGAGTTGATAAATCAATAATTGCGGAGTGGTGGCGAACAGTCGATCGCTTGTTACTGGGCATGTTAATTTTATTAATGCTATGCGGGATTTTGATTTCATTTGCAGCAAGTCCTGCTGTGGCAGAGCGCATTGGCTTAGACCCCATGCATTTTACGATTCGTCATGCAATTTTTCTCATCCCATCTGTGGGGATAATGATTGGGCTTTCCTTTTTAAACCCACGTAATGTTAGACGTGTTGCCTTCGTGCTTTTTATATTTAGTGTCGTTATGTTGCTTGCAACATTGTTCTTTGCCCCAGAAATAAAAGGTTCTAGGCGATGGATTTCTGTTGCCGGGTTTTCCATACAAGCATCAGAGTTCGTAAAGCCTGCATTTGTTGTTATTACCGCTTGGCTGTTCGCTGAAAATTCAAGACGTCCAGAGATACCGGGAAATCTTTTCTCCATCATTATATTTGGAATTGTGTGCTCCTTATTACTGGCGCAACCTGACTTTGGCCAAACCATGTTGATTGCAATGGTGTGGGGGACTTTGTTCTTTCTAGCTGGAATGCCATGGATTTGGATTGTCGGTCTTGCTGGTTTAGGTATCTTGGCAATGGTTTCTGCTTATTGGTTTTTTCCACATGTTGCTGGTCGCATTGATAGATTTTTAACAGGCGAGGGCGATAACTTTCAGGTGGAAACTGGTCGTGAAGCCATTATTTCTGGTGGCTGGCTTGGACAAGGGCCGGGTGAAGGTTCAGTGAAGAAGTATCTTCCAGACAGTCATGCAGATTTTACCTTTGCTGTTGCCGCAGAAGAGTTTGGCATCATAGCGTGCATATTATTGGTTGCGCTGTTTGGTTTTATTGTTTTACGCGGTTTGTCGCGCGCATTGAAAGAACGTGATGCGTATGTGAGGCTTTCAATTTGTGGGTTGGTTATTTTGTTTGGCGTTCAGTCGATGATAAACATGGCAGTGAATTTACAACTTATTCCAGCCAAGGGTATGACTTTGCCGTTTATTTCTTATGGTGGTTCATCGATGATAGCGATGTCAATCGTTATGGGTTTTGTCTTAGCATTAACACGCCGTCGTCCAGATAGTTTGCGTAATCAGCCTGTTGGTTTAACGCTTAGACCCTATAATCTAGACGAATAATCTAGAAGCTATGTGGGAAGTGATTTAGAGGGTGTAATGAACTCAATAAGAAAAGATAAAGGCAGTATTTTGCTAGCGGCTGGTGGCACGGGTGGGCATTTGTTTCCCGCTGAAGCCTTGGCGCATGAATTAATCGCTCGTGGATATTCAATTGAGCTTGCAACAGATTTGCGTGCTAGAAAATTTGCCGATGATTTTCCAGCGAAGAATATTCACGTTATTAAATCAGCAACTGTTGGTGGTAAGAACCCTATTGCTCTGGCTAAAACCGTATGGTCGCTATTTGTTGGCTATCGTCAATGCAAAGCCATTATTAAAAAACATAAGCCTTTGGTGGCCGTGGGTTTTGGTGGGTATCCAACCTTGCCACCTTTAATGGCGGCTTCAAGAAGCGGTATTCCAACTTTACTGCATGAACAAAATGCAGTATTGGGCCGAGCTAATAGAATGCTGGCAAAATATTCAAAAGGTGTGGCTGTTGGTTTTAAGCAAGTGGGCGCATTGCCAAGTGTTCCATTGGTTGAAACAGGTAATCCTGTTCGCCCAATGGTGGCGGCCGTACTTGATAAGCCTTATCCAAAACGCAAAGCCAATGGTAAGTTTAGGCTAGTCGTTTTTGGCGGCAGTCAGGGCGCTAGTATCTTTAGTGAAATATTGCCGCAAGCTTTAGAGTTATTGTCAAAACAAGCGCGTTCAAAAATATCAATTTTGCAACAATCTCGAATTGAAGATGAAAGCGAATTAAAAGCTAAATATGATGCACTTGGTATAAGCGCAGAAATCGCTCCGTTTTTTAAGAACATGCCAGAAGAGATTTCAAAGGCGCATTTAGTTATCGCAAGGGCTGGAGCATCTTCGGTTACCGAATTAGCCGTAATTGGTCGCCCATCATTACTTGTGCCTTATCCAGGTTCGCTTGATGGCGATCAGGCAAATAATGCAATTGCCATGCGTGAGGCAGGCGGCGCAAAAGTAGTAAAACAAAGCGAATTAACGCCGCAAGACTTGGCAGATTTTATTGCCAAGGGGATTGATGAGCCTGTATTTTTATCCAAAATGGGTGAAGCGGCTAAAAAAACTGGCATAACCGATGCGGCCTCAAGGCTTGCCGATTGTGTTGAATGTGTTATTGGCGGCAGGAATATTGCAAGTCTGTAGTAGATTGTAAGTTGCAAAATTTTACTGGGGTAAAAGTTAAATGAAAATGCCTACAAATATTGGTCTTGTTCACTTTGTCGGAATTGGCGGCATTGGTATGAGTGGTATCGCTGAAGTTCTGCATAATTTGGGTTATGCGGTTCAAGGGTCAGATCAAAACGATAGTGCTAATGTGCAGCGTTTGCGAGATAAAGGCATTCCTGTTCATATTGGTCACAGAGCTGAAAACTTAGGTGACAGTGAAGTCGTTGTTGCTTCTAGTGCAATTAAGCAAGACAACCCAGAACGTGTTGCGGCACGCAAGCGCCGTATTCCTACAGTGCGCCGCGCCGAAATGCTTGCAGAGTTGATGCGCTTTAAAAATTCGATTGCCATTGGCGGTACGCATGGCAAAACGACGACCACCTCAATGGTAGGCGCCATTTTAGAAGCTGGTAATTTAGACCCGACGGTTATTAATGGGGGCATAATCAACAATCTTGGTACCAATGCCCGTATGGGTGACGGTGACTGGATGGTGGTTGAAGCGGACGAATCTGATGGTACATTCTTGAAGCTTCCTGCAGATGTTGCTGTTGTTACCAATGTCGATCCTGAGCATCTAGATCATTATGGTGATTATGAATCTGTGAAAGCAGCCTTTAAACAATTTGTAGAAAATGTACCGTTTTATGGCTTTGGTGTTATGTGCATCGATCATCCTGAAGTGCAGGTATTGGTCTCAAAAATTACCGATCGCCGTGTTGTCACTTATGGTGAAAATTTGCAAGCGGATGTACGTTTTTCAAATGTAGAAACATCAGGTACGAAAAGTAAATTTGATGTTCATATTAGAGATCGAAAAACAGACGATGTTTTAACAATCGATGGCTTGGTTCTTCCAATGGCTGGTATTCACAATGTTTCTAATGCAACAGCTGCAATTACTGTCGCCAGTGAACTTGGTGTGGATGCCGATGGTATTAGAAAAGGTATTGCTGCCTTTTCTGGCGTAAAACGTCGCTTTACGCATACTGGTTCTTGGAATGGTGTTGAGATTTATGATGATTATGCGCACCATCCAGTTGAGGTTTCTGCTTGTTTACAGGCGGCGAGAGCAGCTTCAAATGGCAAGGTAATAGCAATTAAGCAGCCGCATAGATTTAGTCGTCTTGAAAGTTTGTTCTCTGATTTCTGCTCATGCTTTAACGATGCTGATACAGTTATGATTGCGCCAGTATATCGTGCAGGAGAAACGCCTATTGAAGGGATTGATGAACATTCTTTGGTGAGTGGCCTTCGAGCTGGAGGACACCGTGATGCGCGCGTAATCTCAGACCCAAGTGAAATTGCGGCTATTGTTGCTGAAGTTGCTGAGCCTGGAGATTTGGTTATTTTCTTAGGGGCTGGTGATATTACTAAGTGGGCATACGCATTGCCAGATGAGCTTGAAGCGCTAAAGTCATCTAAATAGTCTTGTTTGAAATCTAATATATTAAAGGCATATTAAAATGGCGGGCGAAGCGCTTTTAAAAAAACTTGAAGAATTGGTTCCTGAGTTACGTGGCAGAATGCAGGCAAATGCATCTATGGCCAAACTTACTTGGTTTAGAGTAGGTGGGCCTGCGGATGTATTATATCAGCCTGCTGATGAAGATGATCTAGCTTATTTTTTAAAACGTATTCCTTCGGACATTCCTGTGCTTGTAGTGGGTGTGGGTTCAAATCTACTTGTGCGTGATGGTGGTGTTGAAGGTGTTGTAATTCGGCTATCCGCGCGTGGTTTTGGTCGTGTCGAGAAAATTAGTGATACACAATTGCGTGCAGGAACTGCGGTGCTTGATAAGAGACTTGCCAGTGCTGCACTTGAGGCTGGCCTTGGCGGTTTTGCATTTTATCATGGTATTCCAGGCGGAGTGGGCGGAGCCTTGCGTATGAATGCTGGCGCTAACGGAACTGAGACAACCAATAGGCTTGTTGAGCTTGTAGCGATTGATCGCAAGGGCGAGCGCCATGTGCTTACACATGCTGATATGGGCTATACTTATCGCCACAGCGCCGCGTCTGATGATTTAATATTTACGAGTGCTGTTTTTGAAGGTGTGCCTCAAGACAAAGTGAAAATTCAAAAAGAGATGGATGAGGTTCAACATCACCGCGAAACGGTTCAGCCTGTTAAAGAAAAAACTGGCGGTTCTACGTTTAAAAACCCCGACGGTCATTCTGCTTGGAAATGCGTAGATGAAGCTGGATTACGCGGCTTTAAAGTAGGCGATGCGCAAATGAGTGAATTGCATTGTAACTTTATGATAAACACAGGTGCAGCAACCGCTTTTGATCTTGAGACGCTTGGCGAAACGGTTCGTAAACGGGTTTATAAAGGTTCTGGTATTCTCTTAAATTGGGAAATTAAACGCATTGGGCGTTTTGAATCTGGGCGTGAAGTTGTAGTTTTTCAAGATTAGCCAGATTTCAGAAAATGCTAGATTCGTTAGTTTTTCCAATAAAATTTAACCTAGATAATGATTCAAGTTTTTCTGCTTACCCATTGATAATGAATCACTTTTTCAAAAAAGCTTAAAAACGACTTGCACCTTGTTTAGCACTCTGATTCTTTAAGTTAAATTCAAATGACTTTGAGTCGCGCGAAGCGGTCTTTTTGGGAGTCGCGCGAAGCGGTCTTTCTTGAGTGCTCATTAGGCAACTCTTAGTCTAGCTTCTAAAAGCTGGTTTTGAATTTATCGGGTGTTAAGAATCTGTAGTAATTCTTTCCCCGAAATGAAATTTTTAGAGGACTGATTTTATGTCGAAGAAACATGTTGCAGTGTTGATGGGTGGTTGGTCTTCTGAACGCGCCGTCTCGCTTTCTTCAGGCGAAGCTTGTTCTGGCGCTTTAGAACGCGCTGGCTATAAAGTTACCAAGGTCGATGTCGATCGGAATATTGTTGCCGTTCTTCAAGATTTAAAACCTGATGTTATTTTTAATGCTTTGCACGGGCCATTTGGTGAGGATGGCACCATTCAAGCCGTTCTTGAATTGCTAGAAATTCCGTATACGCATTCTGGCGTGCTTGCTTCTGCGTTGGCAATGGACAAAGAAAAATCTAAAATTGTGGTCAAGCGCTATGGCGTTCCAGTTGCTGAAAGCAAAGTGATGGATCGCAAAGATGCGGCTGATAAGCATGTGATGAAACCGCCTTATGTGATTAAGCCTGTGAACGAAGGTTCTTCTTTTGGTGTGTTGATTGTTGATGAGAGTCAATCCACGCCACCAGCAAATTTGATGAGCAAGGATTGGCCATATGGCGAGCGAATCATGGTGGAGCGATACATCGCTGGACGTGAATTAACCTGCACAGTTATGGGCAATGTGGCCCTTGGGGTGACCGAAATCATTCCTGATGAAGGTTTATTTTACGATTTTGATCAAAAATATGCGGCTAATGGTGCAAAACACGTACTTCCTGCAAAAATTAAACCAAATATTTACCAAAAAATACAAACACTGTCATTGAAAGCGCATCAAGCTATTGGTTGCATGGGAATAACCCGTTCGGATTTTCGTTTAGATGATGGTCCGATGGGGAGTGGTGAATTGATTTGGTTGGAAGTAAATACCCAACCTGGCATGACACCAACCTCTCTTGTTCCAGAAATGGCGATTGATGCGGGTCACAGTTTTGAAGAATTTCTTGCCTGGATGGTGGAGGACGCAAGTTGCAATCGATAAGTCGTAAAGCTAAGGAAAATCAAATATCTGCAAGCAATGCAGAGGCATTAGGCTCAGGTGAAACTGTTTCTGATGTTGAATTTGTTTTGCCTAAGTTTTTGCGCAAGCCAGTGCGTCGTGTGAACCGTCTTGTCAAAGGTGGTTTTAGAATTAGTCAAAGTGCTGTGCTTGGTTTTGGGTTTTGCATCATCGTTACATTGGGTTCTGCTGGTGTTGTGTTTAACGACAAACAAGATGTTGTTGTTGCGCAAATGAATGTATTTAATTTTTTAAAAATTAGTCATTATGATATTTCTGGCAATAAAGAACTTAACGATCTTGTTGCCGTTGAATTGCTTACACCTAAAAATGGTGAAACTTTGCTTGGGTATGATGTGACTAAAGCAAGAGACGCTTTAAAAACAAATCCGTGGGTAGCGGATGCAAGCGTAACAAAAGTTTACCCTAATAAAATTGCGGTTAACATTGAAGAGCGTTCTGTTTTTGCTATTTGGCAAAATGCAAATGAAACTGTTTTGATCGACCGCGAAGGTCGTTCTCTGGCAGTTTTTGATGGGCGTGACGATAGCTTGCCTGTAATCGTTGGTAAAGGGGCGGCAGAAACGGCGTCTTTAATTTTAGACAGTTTAAGCCGTTATCCAGACATTGCCATGCGTGTGAAGACATATGTGCGTGTTGGTAATCGTCGCTGGGATTTGCAAATGGACAATGGCGTTTTGGTCATGCTTCCTGAAATGGGTGTTGATAGCGAAATTCAGCGTCTAGCCATTTTAAATAAAGAACAAGGTTTGCTTGAACGCGATATCAGCCGCATTGATATGCGTTTGTCTGATCGTCTTGTCTTAAAGTTAAGTAATGAAACTGCGCGTATGAGAGCTGTATCAATTGAAGAGCGTAAAAAAGTATTGAAAACCGCTGGTAAAGGGAGGCGTTTATGAGTCTCCTACATGATGGTGGTTTATTACCACATATGAAACCGCTTTCGATGAAACGTTCAACAATCATTTCTATTTTGGATGTTGGTACATCTAAAGTGTGTTGCTTAATTGCTAAATTAACACCGCGTGAAGAATGTAATAGTCTTCCAGGTCGCACGCATAATGTTGAAGTTATTGGCATAGGTCATCAGCGTTCACGTGGTATTAAATCTGGTGTGGTTACTGATTTGGTTTCTGCCGAGCAGTCGATTCGTGTTGCAGTAGATGCAGCAGAGCGTATGGCAGGTATTACGGTAGAATCTTTGATCGTGAATGTATCTGCTGGGCGTTTGTTCAGTGAAGCTTTTTCAGCTGATATTGATATCAATGGCCATGAAATTACGAAGCGTGATATTTCTCATGTACTTGGTGCTGGTGCGTCTCATGCTTTAGCGCCTGATCGTTCAGTTGTTCACTCTTTACCAATTGGCTACACACTAGATGGTGAACAGGGTATTTTAGACCCACGCGGTATGATCGGCTCTAAATTGGGCGTTGATATGCACATATTAACTGCCGAAAATGCGCCATTGCGTAATCTTGAGCTTTGTATCAATCGCTGTCACTTATCAATTGCTGCTATGGTTGCAACGCCTTATGCGTCTGGTCTTGCCGCATTGGTTGATGATGAAGCGGAAATGGGTTCTGCTTGTATCGACATGGGCGGTGGCACAACAACACTTTCTGTGTTTTTGAACGGACGTTTTATTTATTGTGACGCAATTGCAATTGGTGGCAACCATGTGACCATGGATATTGCGCGTGGGTTATCTATGAGAATTGATGATGCTGAGCGTCTTAAGGTTCTTTATGGTTCAGTTTTAAGTGGCAATGATAACAGCGAAGAGCTGATAAACATTCCTTCTATTAACGATCAAGAAGGGGATGTTGTGTCGCAAATTTCACGCAATCAATTAACGCGCATTATTCACCCTAGAATTGAAGAAACATTAGAAATGGTTCGCGACCGTCTTGCGCGCTCTGGTTTTGCAGATGCTGTTGGTAAACGTGTTGTGTTAACGGGCGGTGCTAGCCAACTTACGGGTTTAGGTGAGTTGTCGCGTCGTATCATGTCAAAGAATGTACGCATTGGTCGTCCAATGGGTATTGCGGGAATGCCAGCGGCGGCTAAAGGCCCAGCATTTTCAACTGCGGTAGGCCTTATGGTGTATCCACAAATTTCACAAATTGAGTTCCTAACATCTGGAAATATGCGTCAAGAGCGCAAAATGACAGGTACTGATGGATCTTTTTCACGCTTTGGTCAGAACGGAATTCTGGGATGGCTAAAAGATAGTTTTTAATGCGGCAAACATTTAGTTTTTTAAGATAAAGGCTAAATACAGGTTCTGAGTTGGTTACTCTTTTCAGAACATTTTTTGGAGACGAGGCAATGACAATCAACTTACAAAAACCTGATATTCGGGAATTGAAACCTAAGATTACAGTATTCGGTGTCGGTGGTGGCGGCGGAAACGCTGTGAACAATATGATAAATGGCGGGCTTGAGGGCGTTGAATTTGTTTGTGCAAATACAGATGCTCAAGCATTGACTATGAGCAAAGCAGAACGTGTTATTCAGCTTGGTCATGGTGCTACGCAAGGTCTTGGTGCGGGTTCTCAGCCAGAAGTTGGTCGTCAGGCAGCAGAAGAATGTCTTGCAGAAATTCAAGATCATTTAGCGGGTACAAATATGGCATTTGTAACTGCTGGCATGGGCGGTGGTACGGGTACTGGTGCTGCGCCTATCGTTGCTAAAATTGCGCGTGAAATGGGTATTTTGACTGTTGGTGTTGTAACCAAGCCATTCCAATTTGAAGGTGGTCGCCGCATGACTACTGCTGAGGAAGGTATTATCGAGCTTCAAAAGAACGTTGATACACTAATCGTTATTCCAAACCAGAATCTGTTCAGAATTGCCAATGATAAAACAACTTTTGCTGATGCCTTTGGTATGGCAGACCAAGTTTTATTCTCAGGTGTTGCTTGTATAACAGACCTAATGGTCAAAGAAGGTCTTATCAATCTTGATTTTGCTGATGTGCGTTCTGTGATGCACGAAATGGGCAAAGCCATGATGGGTACTGGCGAATCTTCAGGTGAAGGTCGTGCTATGGCTGCTGCGGAAGCTGCAATATCAAATCCGCTACTTGATGAAACTTCTATGAATGGTGCGCAAGGCTTGTTGATTTCGATCACAGGTGGTCGCGATATGACATTGTTTGAAGTTGATGAAGCGGCAACGCGCATTAGAGAAGAAGTTGATAGCGAAGCTAATATTATTGTTGGTGCTACGTTTGACGAAAGTCTTGATGGCATCTTCCGTGTTTCTGTTGTTGCTACAGGTATTGATAATTCAGTCTCTCAAACCACAACAGCGCCTCAACCTGTACGCACTGAAAGCGTACATAAAACAACATCATTGCTTGGGGCATCTACGTCTACACAGACTGTCACGTCTTCTATGACTAGTGCCCCAATCGTTGCTACGTCTCCAATTATTACAGACATGGGAAGATCAGCGGGTGCATCAGCACCAAGCGCTAGTGCTCAAGTTTCTACTCAGGCGCCAATACAATCAAATGGTGTTCGTATTGAACCTTTGAAAGTACAAGCTTCTAAAGAGCCTTCTAATATGGATGATACTTTTAAAGCAGCAATTGAGGAAGAGCTTATGCCTAAAGCCAGTGCATATGTTCCACCTGCTGCAAGTAGACCTAGTCAAACGGTTCCACAACAAAAAATGCCATCTGTTGAAGATTTTCCACCAATGGTCCGTGAAGAAATGAAGGCACCCAAAAAGCATAAACCTCAAAATTCTGGTCCAATGAGCCTGTTGCAAAAATTACGCTCTGGTTTGGGTGTTGCTGACAGTTCATCACGTAAAGAAAAACGTGTTGAGCCTGCTGATTCTATTGATTCGCCAGTTGCGCCTATGCGTGTGTCACCAGCTCCAGTTGTAAATACAGATTCTTCCACAGGCAAAATTGAAGAAAATCCATATGCTCCAAAGCGTGGAACTGTAGATCAAACGGGTCGTACAATACCTACAGCAAGTAAAATTGTTGAGGACGATCAGCTGGATATTCCTGCGTTTTTACGTAGACAGGGCTAAAATACTATAAATTTCAATGCTTTAAGCTAATGTTTGAAGTAATTATTACCCGTCGATACTGTTTTTATCGACGGGTTTTTTTATTTTAAGTATTTGATAAATATAATGTTCTAACGTTTGGTAATATTTCGTTTCGTTACAAACGGTAAGAAACCGTGATTATGCAAAATGAAGTTTCGTGATAAATAAAACACGTAAGAAACAGAATTTATTGTTTTGCTTGGGTAGATATTTTAGTTTGGTGTGATTATCAGACTGAGAATTAAGTGGCAGAATAATTAAGCAAACTGGGGTATTATTTTGCTTGGTTACCAAACGACTATAAAAGACAAGATCGAGTTTAAGGGAATAGGGGTCCATTCTGGGTTACCTGTTTGCATGACGCTTCTACCGAGTGAAGCGAATACTGGTATTGTTTTTAACGTAACTTGCCCCAAAACTGGCAATGTAGAAGATATTGGTGCGAATTTTAATTCGATAGGCGCTACTGATCTTTGTACTGTGCTTGGAAATCCAGAAAAAGTTTACATTGCTACTGTAGAGCATTTAATGGCTGCATTACGCGCCCTAAACGTTGATAATGTCATCGTTGAGGTTGATGCGAACGAAGTGCCTGTCATGGATGGTAGTTCAAGAGTATTTGTTGAAGCTGTAAAATCTACAGGTTTAACTATGTTGGCCGCTGCACGTTGTTACATTCGTGTGAATAAGCCAATTCGTGTTGATATGGGTGCTTCTTGGGGGGAATTCATTCCCTTTAATGGCACACGCTATGAAGTTGAAATCGATTTTGACTGCGAATTAATTGGTCGTCAGTCTTATAAAGGTGATCTAACCGCAGAATCATTCGACAAGGATTTGTCTGGCGCTAGAACATTTGGCTTTATGAAGGACGTAGAACGTTTATGGGCCGCAGGTTTTGCTCTTGGTTCATCATTAGAAAACTCTATTGTTATCGGTGATGATAATAATGTGATTAATCCTGAGGGATTGCGTTTCAAAGACGAGTTTGTACGTCACAAAACGCTAGATGCTGTTGGTGATTTGGCGCTTGCTGGCGCTCCAATTTTAGGCTGTTATCGCTCATATCGTGGTGGCCATAAGCTTAATTCATTGGTTTTAGAAGCTTTATTGGCAGATAATCGTGCATATGACTTTGTTGAATCAAATGTTTCGCAAACGCGCGTAAGTCATAATGACCTTGTCGCGGTTAGTGCTCCAGCTTTTGCAGCATCATTAATTTAGCTTTTTATCAGCGAAAGCCTATCATTTTAATCATATTCTTGAATTGTTTGGTTACAAACTGGCTTGTGTGTTTACGCTGCCCTATTGTTGCTATAATTAAGTAGCATCGCAATGTATGGAAAATGGTAAACTTTATAAGCTGTTTTTCTACTTGAGTTTAGTCTGGTTTTATATCAGTACTAACAGGCGCAAAACAGGATTTGAAATTGATTAAAGTTTTTGAATTACAACACCTTAAGCATACGATGTGGGCATTTAAAGAAAAATTAAATGATTCTTTTGGGCAAATGCGTTCAATTCTGCCAGCTTTAATGCTGGGCGCAGTTTTGGGGCTTTCTGCATGTAAATCAACTGATATAAGTTCCGAAAACTTTGTTGATGATGTCGTGCCTGCCGATACTTTGTATAATCAGGCATTGGCTAGTCTTAATAAAGGCAATACAAAACGGGCAAAAAAGAAATTGGAAGAGCTGGACCAACAGCACCCATATTCTGAATATTCTCGTCGATCTTTGATATTGCAAGCATTCTTAGATTATCGTCGTGCAAATTATGGTGATACAATCATTACTGGAAAACGCTATGTATCGCTTTATCCAGGGGACAAAGATGCCGCATATGCACAATATCTGGTTGGCATGTCGTATTTCAAACAAATGCCGGATGTCTCACGGGATCAAACGACGACAGGGCAGGCGTTTAACGCGTTCAACCTTGTTGTTGAGCGCTATCCTGAGAGCGAATATGTAGAAGACGCAAAAACAAAAATGCGTATAACGCTTGACCAATTAGCAGGTAAAGAAATGCTAAATGGTAGATATTATTTGGAACGTAGAGAGTTTTTGGCGGCAATTAATAGGTTCCGTAAAGTTGTTGAAAAATTCCAACAAACACGTCACGTAGAAGAAGCATTGGCCCGTTTGACCGAAGCTTACTATGCCCTTGGTATTGTGTCAGAGGCGCAAAATTCGGCTGCTGTTTTGGGGCATAATTATCCTGATAGTCAGTGGTACAAAGATGCTGTAAAATTGCTACATAGTGGCGGCGTTGTGCCAAGAGAGAATAGCGGCTCATGGCTTCGCGTAACGCCTAACGCTTCAGCTAAGCTTCCAAAAGGAGCTTAGTTGCTATGCTTACTCAATTATCAATCCGTAATATTGTATTGATTGAGAAGCTGGACATTAATTTTGCCACTGGTTTAACTGTTTTAACTGGTGAAACGGGTGCTGGTAAATCCATTTTATTAGATTCGTTATCGCTTGCTCTTGGTGCACGCGGAGATGGTGGTTTGGTACGCGCTGGCGCAGATCAAGGGCGCGTTGTTGCTGTATTTGATTTGCCCAAAACGCATCCAATAGCAGATTTCTTACGAGAAAATGAAATCGACTTTGAGGGCAATTTAATTTTAAAGCGCGTACAGTCATCTGATGGGCGTAGTAAAGCTTATGTGAACGATCAAGCTGTTTCAGTTGGCTTGATGAGCAAGATTGGTAAGCAATTGGTTGAGTTGCATGGGCAACATGACGAGCGGGCAATGTTGGACCCAGCAATACATCGTGCATTGATCGACACATTTGGTGGGCTTGGTTCTCAAGTTAATTCTGTGGGTAAAAAATGGCAGATTTGGCAAAAATTAAAGAAAGAATATAAGGCATTTAAGGTGCGTGTTGATGATATAGCACGTGAAGCCGAATATCTTGAAGCCAGCGTAAAAGAGCTAACCAAATTAGCACCAGAGCAGGGCGAAGAGACGCAACTTGCAGACAACCGCCAAAAAATGATGAAGGTTGAGCAGATTGCTAGCGACCTAAATGATGCCTCTGAAGTTTTGTCTGGTAAGTCTTCACCCATTCCGATTCTTGCTAATTTAGCAAAAAATCTTTCCCGTAAAATGGATCAAGTGCCAGGGTTGTTAGATGAAGCTGTGACGCAGTTAGATCTTGGTCTTGATGCGCTCTATGCCGCTCAACAATCGATTGATGAGGCGATAAGAGAAACCTATTACGACCCTAAAGATTTGGAAAATTCAGAAGAGCGTTTATTTGCTTTAAGAGCGGCTTCGCGTAAATATTCGGTTGCGGTGGAAAACCTTCCTGACCTCGCTGTAAAATTAGCTGATGATTTGGAAAATTTGAATGCTGGTGAAGAAAAGCTTGCAGCAATGGAAAAGCAATTGTTGCAACTAGAAACTGACTATTTTGATGAGGCAGAAATATTATCAAAAGCACGCGCAGATGTGGCTGGTGTTTTGGTAGAGCAGGTAATGATTGAGTTACCCGCATTAAAACTTGAGCAAGCTGCATTTTTGATTGAGCATAAGGCTGATATTGAAAATGCTGGGCCTGAAGGGGTCGATTTAATGGAATTTTGGGTGCGTACCAACCCTGGTTCTAAGTCTGGCCCAATGACCAAAATTGCTTCTGGTGGTGAGTTGTCTAGGTTTATGTTGGCATTAAAGGTTGCGTTAGCAGATAAGGGTTCTGCACCGTCATTGGTATTTGATGAGATCGATACTGGTGTTGGGGGCGCTGTGGCAGATGCGATCGGTCGCCGCTTGCATAGACTGTCTGAAAAGGTTCAAGTGATGTCTGTTACACATGCGCCGCAGGTTGCCGCGCGTGCAGAACATCATCTCGTGATCTCAAAATCTGCAGTTATGATAGATGGGGTCAGAGTTGAAGATGGGCGTTTGGCAACGGGAGTTGTTCCAATCGTTGGCGATGATATACGTGAAGAAATTGCGCGGATGTTGTCAGGTTCTAGTATTACTGATGAGGCAAGAGCTGCTGCTCAGCGTTTGATGTCTCAAACTGCCGCGTAAGTTATATTATATGCGTACTTTCTTTAAAATTTTAGTTTCTGTTGTTTTTACATTCTCAGTGTGGTTGCCAGTAAATGCAAAAGTCATCGTCAAAGAAAAAACGTCTTATTATACTGTGACGGGTGATAGTGGGCGCGCTATTAAAAAATCTATCAGAAAAAATCGAATTAGAGGATTGAAAAATTCTAACCAAATTGGCGTCACTCATACCAAACTAACTGCTAAAAATATTGTGTCAATATATGGGGGAGGTAAGTGTAAAATAAAGAGTACAGATGTTGTGCTTGATATTTTATATATTCTTCCAAAATGGAGGAAATCAAATTTGGCTAGTAAGCAACTAACTAAAAATTGGAATGATTTTTCTAACGCAGTAACGGCGCATGAAAAAACACATGGAAAAATTTGGAAAGAAACATACAAGGAATTACATCGAAAAATTTCAAAACTTTCTTTCAAAGGTGTTTCACATTGCAGAATTTTTAAATCTAAAACGCGAAGATTATTAAGATCGGCTGAAAAGAAAGGAGATCGAAGCAATAAAAAATTTGAACTTAGTGAGAGAAAAAACTCTAGCGCTATTAGTCGTGCATATTTAAAGTTAGTTGCTACAAAATAAATAAAGACTAATATTGCGAATCCTGTAAGAATTGTTACCTAAAAACCTGCTTGGCAAAGATACCAAATTATGGTTTTCATAGCGTGTAACAATCGAGACAATTATGGAATTTGCAAAAGATATTGAAAGCTTTAATACCGATGAAGCAATCGCTGAATTAAAGCTGTTAGCGTTAGAGATATTGCGCCATGATGGTTTGTATCATGCGGGCGATAACCCTGAAATTTCTGATGCAGATTATGATGCTTTGCGCAGGCGTAATCTTGCCATTGAACAGAAATTCCCTGATCTTATTCGTGAGAATTCTCCAAGTAAAAGAGTTGGCTTTGCCGCACTTGATAAGTTTGAGAAGATTGCACATTCCATTCCAATGTTGTCTTTGAGCAATGCGTTTAACGATGAAGATGTGTTTGAATTTGGTAAGAAAATCGCTCGTTTCTTAAAAACTTCTAGCGTGCCTGTGCTTACTGCTGAACCAAAAATTGATGGCCTGTCATTGTCGTTGCGCTATGAAAATGGAAAACTGGTTTCTGCTGGTACGCGCGGTGATGGTGCCACTGGTGAAAATGTAACTCATAATGCAAAAACGATTTCAAATATTCCACTTGTTCTAGCAGGGAAAAATATACCGCAGATCGTAGAGATACGCGGTGAAGTGTATATGACCAATGAGGCTTTCACCAAACTAAACGAGCGCATGGTTGCTGAGGGGAAGCCAACTTATGTTAATCCACGCAATACGGCGGCTGGATCTTTGCGCCAATTAGACAGTGCTGTAACGGCCAAACGTCCGTTAAAGTTTTTTGCTTATGCTTGGGGTGAAATGAGCGAAATGCCATCGACTACTCAAATGGGCATGGTTGAAAAAATGCGTGATTGGGGATTTTCTATAAATCCTTTGATGCAGGTTTTTGATAATACGCAAGACTTATTGAAGCACTATTACAAAATTGATGAAGAGCGTGCAGGTCTTGGCTACGATATTGATGGGGTTGTTTACAAAGTAAATGATTTGGCATTGCAAGCACGCCTTGGTTTTATTGCACGCAGTCCGCGCTGGGCGATTGCGCATAAATTTGCCGCTGAAAAAGCATGGACTGTTTTAAAAGAAATTGAAATTCAGGTAGGGCGCACAGGCGCGTTAACACCTGTTGCAAGGTTAGAACCGATTACCGTTGGCGGTGTCGTGGTTACCAATGCGACATTGCATAATGGTGATTATATTGCTGGCATTGGTAATGATGGTGAACCGATACGTGATGGTGTAGATTTGCGTGTGGGCGATCACGTTATGATCCAACGTGCTGGTGATGTTATTCCGCAGATTTTAAGTGCTGATCTAGATAAACGCGATGCAATGTCTAAGCCGTTTGAGTTTCCAACTGTTTGTCCTCATTGCGGCAGTAAAGCGGTGCGTGAAATTAATCCGATTTCAGGAAAGCAAGACAGCATCATGCGCTGTACGGGTGGGCTTATTTGTCCTGCGCAAGCCACAGAGCGTTTGAAGCACTTTGTAGGTAGAAAAGCTTATGACATTGATGGGCTTGGCGATAAGCAGGTCGAAGCGTTATATGCTGATGGTACTATCACCAATGCCGCAGATATTTTTACGCTTCGTGAGCGTGATGCTAAAAACTTGAAGCGGTTAAAAGACCGTGATGGTTGGGGGGCAACCAGTGTGAAGAAACTGTTTGAGGCGATAGATGATAAGCGCAATATTGAACTTAGGCGTTTCATTTTTGGCCTTGGTATTCGCCATGTAGGGGAAGGAACTGCAAAAGATTTAGCGGTTTCTTATGGTTCTATTGAAGGTTTTACACAAGCGATGAAACAAGTGGCGCAAGGCAGTGTTGAAGCGCGTGAAGAGCTGATTGGCATCGATGGCATTGGGGTAGCTGTTACAGATGCACTGCAATCGTTTTTTAGTGAAAAACATAATCTAGATGTTTATGATGCACTGCTAGAGCAGGTAAAGCCGATAGCGCCAGAAGCAGTTATGGCTGATACGCCGGTTGCGGGTAAAACCGTTGTGTTTACAGGCGCGCTAGAAAAAATGACGCGCGATGAAGCCAAGGCAATGGCAGAGCGTTTGGGCGCAAAAGTTTCAGGTTCCGTTTCTAAAAAAACAGACCTTTTGGTTGCTGGGCCAGGTGCTGGTTCTAAACTTAAAAAAGCGCAAGACTTAGGCATTGAAACATTAGACGAAGATGGATGGTTAGAGTTAGTTAGATAATTTAGGTGCGAAATGAACGAAGAAAAGAGTGTTTTTAAAACAGACATAAAAGATGGTTTGCGCGACTGTGTTCCAATCATTTTTGCCGCAACACCCGTTGGGGCTATCTTTGGGGCCGCCGCAATTTCGGCAGGGTTTTCTTGGCAAGAAGCAATGCTTGCTAGCTTGGCAATGTATGCAGGGGCAAGCCAATTTGTTCTGCTAGAACTTTATGGGTTCAATCTGCCAGCTTGGTCGGTTTTATTAGCTATTTTTGCGGTTAACTTTAGGCACATTTTATATTCTGCTTCGCTTGCCAATAAATTTGGAAGCTTTTCATTTGTTCAAAAATTTACTGGGTTGTTTTTACTAACAGATCCACAATGGGCTGTGTCTGAAACACGTCACGAAAAGCAGGGATTACGACCTGCTTATTATTTTTCTTATGGGCTTTTGCTTTATGCCCTTTGGATTGTTGCGACAGCAATAGGCGTAATATTTGGAAGTTTGCTTGCAGACCCAAGTGCGTATGGTTTTGATTTTATATTGCCCTTGTATTTTTTAACTATTCTTGTTGGGTTTAGAAGCCGTAGAAAATTTTATCCGATTGTTATAATTAGCGGCATAGCTTCGTATGCTTTATATCTGCTTATTGGCCCACCTTGGCATATTTCACTTGGGGCATTGTGTGGTGTATTTGCTGCGGCCTTAATGCCTGTGAGTGATGAAAAAGGCGAGGTGAGCAAGTGAGCGAATTTTTCAATCAAGAATTAACATGGCTGATAATTGCGCTTGGTGTTTTAACTTATTTAACGCGAATATTAGGCGATTTGGTTTTGTCACGTTTTGAAAATATTCATCCACGTTTAGAAGCAGGGCTGAATGCAATTCCTGCGGCTGTTATAACAACGCTTGTTGTGCCGCCAGCAATTACCAAGGGGCCGCTAGAAGCGTTGACCTTGGTAATTGTTGCTATAGCATGTTTAAAAATACCGCCCATTATTGCCTTGGGCATTGGCTTGGTATTTTTGGTTTTTGCTCGCTCCTTTATAGCGCTTTAAATATACGTATATTTAAGCAGAGGCGGCAGGAAGTTCTTTACTAAGTGGTTTGGTGGCATTCTTTAACCATGCTAATTCGGCGCCTTCAAAGTGTTCGCTTAGTTGGCGTGAAACATGACCATGATATGCATTGAGCCAATGTAATTCTTCGTCTGTCATTATGGTAGGATCAATTAAATTGGTGTCAATTGGGCAAAGCGTTAGTGTTTCGAAACCGAGCATTGCATTGTCTGGTTCATCTGTTTCTTTTACGACAACAAGGTTTTCGATGCGAATGCCATATTCGCCTTCTTTATAAAAACCAGGTTCGTTAGAAATTATCATGCCTGCTTTGAAAGGTTCCATAGCGCGTTTTGAAATGCCTTGCGGCCCTTCATGCACATTCATATAAGAACCAACGCCGTGGCCTGTGCCATGGGCATAATCTTTGCCGTGTTGCCAAAGTGGCATTCTTGCAAGCACATCAATATCAACACCTCTTGTGCCCATTGGAAAGCGCGCCAGTGCGATGTTTATGTGTCCGCGTAGCACAAGGGTGAAATCTATAATCGCCTCTTGGGGCGGCTTTCCTATTGCAATGGTTCTGGTTATGTCTGTTGTGCCATCCTCATATTGGCCGCCGCTATCAACGAGGTATAGAGAATTTTCTGTAAGCGTTGCATTGGTGTCATCAGTTACGCGATAATGCACAATAGCACCATTGGCGCCAGCGCCTGAAATCGTATCAAATGAAATTTCTTTTAACTCGCTGTTCATGTCTATTGCAGTTAGCGCTCTTATTTCTTCAAGTTGTTTTGCTGCATCAATTTCAGTTACTGAATTTGGCGCTTGGGTTTCAAGCCAATGCAAAAACTTAACGCAGGCAACGCCATCTCGAAGATGCGCTGATCTACTGCCATTAATTTCTGTCTCGTTTTTAATGGCGCGTAGCAAAACAATCGGGTCACGTTTTGCAATGATTTTTCCTTTGGCATTTGTAATCATGTCACCAAGGGCTGATGAAACCAAATTTGGGTCGCAATGCATGTGCGCACCTGTTGCTTGTGCGGTGAGTATTTTGTCAAAATCTCTTGGTTCTATAATGGTGCAAAGCTTTTGTAAGTAGTCTCTATTCTCGTCGTTAATTTTATTTTTTGCGACAATTAAAAATGGCTTTTCATTTTCAGCTGTTGGCACAATTGCATAACCAAGTGCAAGTGGGTTGTGCTCAACATCGTTGCCGCGAATGTTAAACAGCCACGCTAGCGATGCAGGGTCTGTTAGCAATAAAGCGTCTGTGCGATCTTCTTCTAAAATTGCTTTTAGGTTCGCAATTTTGCTTAAGGCGCTTTCACCTGCATATTTTTCATCGTGTAAAAATATTGGTTCTCTTGAAGGAGAGGGCGCATCTTTCCAGATTAACGAGATTAGGTTTTGGGTTGGCTTTAACTTAGCTTTGATTTTGTCGGCTGTCGTTTCCCATTTTGTAAGACCAGTAATTGTAATCAGTTTTGGGTCGTAGCCAATGGTTTCACCAAATTTTGCAATGCTCGATATGAAAGAAGAGGGCGGCTGTGTGATTAAATCTTGGGTTTTGAATAGTTCAAGATCTATTTGCGTTTTAACTTGTGCCGTGTAGCGTCCATCAACAAATAGAAAGGCTTCATTTATGCCTATGATTGCGAACCCAGCGGAACCAGTAAAGCCAGATATCCATGCTAGGCGTTCAGCATATTTTGGCAAATATTCATTTTGATGTTCGTCAGCATGAGGTACCAAAAACCAGTCTATGTTTTCGTTCTTCATTTTTGATCTAAGGGCTGCAATGCGCTCCGCGCTTTTTTCTGATTGCGAAGTGGTGGTGAAGTTTTGAAACATGGGAGCTTTCTAAATTTTGCAGGCAGTTAGGGACGTGTGGCGTATAGACATTTATAACACTTAAACAATTCTAAATGAAGCTATGCAATATATGCAAGGCTCAATTGTAACATCGTCTATAGGTTTTTTGAGGCATTGCTCTTATCTATATCTGGAAGCACACATTAAGTGTTGTTTAAAAAATTGAAAGGAATTGAACATGTCTATTTTTGGAGACTTTGGCCGTAAATTGGTATCAGCTCGTGAAAAACAGGTTCGTCGTTATGTAAACGGTATCCTACTTACACAAGACGATGCTACGCTAAAAGCTGCTGGTTTCGACCGCGCTGAACTTAAGCGTAACGCTGGTTTTAGCCCTTTTTAAAAAGCGCTAAACATTAGAATTTGATAAGAAGCGGGGCTAGCCTCGCTTTTTTGCTTTTTAAGACACATTTTTAAAAAATGTATTGGCCCTATAAAGGGCCAATTTTTATTGGCATGGAATAAAGTGACTTAACGCCTTATGTTTTTTAAAACCAATGTAAGCCACCCATCACGAATATAAGCCTTTTTAAGTGCAAGGCCTTGGGCTCTATAGCTTGAAACAATACGCGCTTTTTGATTTGGCAATAGGCCAGATAAAATAACAATTGCGTCATCAGAAAGATGACGTGACATATCGAATGCTAGTTTTTGTAGCGGGCCAGCTAAAATGTTAGCGATTACCAAATCGAACGGTACATATTTAGAAAATTCGTTGTGATTAAACCCGACCGCAGTAATTGATTTTACAAATTTCGATACACCGTTTATACGCGCATTTTGGTTGCAAACTTCCATGGCGATAGGGTCAATGTCACTTGCTAAAACAGGGATTCGTTTTGCTTTAGCAACTGCAATTGCTAACACACCTGAGCCTGCACCCAAATCTAGGGCGTTGCGAAAATGACCGCTCTTTAATTCGGCGCCAATCATTTCTAAACAGCCAGCAGTTGTGCCGTGGTGTCCAGTACCAAAGGCAAGGCCAGCATCTACCAAAATTCCTATGTCACTTGGTTTTACGCTGTCTTTGTCGTGGCTTCCGTGAACCAAAAAACGACCCGCGCGTACTGGCGCAAGATCACTGAGTGTTTTTTCAATCCAGCCATAATCTTCTAATTTTTCATGTTCAATATTTGCGCTATAATCTAGATTTTTCAAAAGCTCATGAATGCGTTTTTCAGTTTCACTTATATTTTCTTCAGGGGAGTAGACTGAGACAGCCCAAATTGCTTTTTCTTCATCAACTTCAAAAATGGCGACAGGGTATCCATCTTCTTCAAAATCAATTTCAAAAACTGCGTTGATCTCTTTTGCTTTTTGTTCACTTGTTTCGAAATAAAGTCTAATTTGCGACATGGTGTTAAATATCTTTTTCTGGTTGGTCGTTGGAAGCATCGCGCAATTGGCGTGGTCCAAAGGATAAAATTATGTTGCCTTCACTTGGTTGAGCGTCTTCATTGTCTGAAGCAAAGTGAAATTTATTATTTGGTTTAAACCACATTATATTGATGGAGCCTTTTTCGCGACTGTTTTGAAAGTCAGCAAAGGTGAATTCTTTTGTGAGTTGGGTAGATGAAAAACTCCAACCTGAACTATATTTGGAGAGTAAGCCAAAGTAACTGTCCCCTGACGAGGTCAATTGTCTGCCACCAACTGTAAATCTTAAACTGTTTCTATCGCTAAAAGCTTCGCTGTCTTTCGAATTAATGCGCTCGCCTATTTGAAAAACATTGCCTCTTCCCACCTCTGGTCCAAATTCAGTGCATATTAAAGCATTATAAGCATCGTTATTGGTGGCCGCAATCACTTTGGCCCATGTGGTTATGGCAAGATGGTGGTGAGCACTTTCGGATAAGGCATCCCCAAAGAATGTTGGGATGTTTTTTGCGCGCGCGATTTGCAATTTTTTCCAGTCATTGTCAGAAATTAAAACGGGTATTTCTAACGATTTTAATTTTTCTGCAAAGGCAACTGTCCAAGGCGAACAGCCAATGAATAAAATACCGGGGCGCTGGGTTGATTTTAAGTCTAAAAACTTTGCTAAAATTGGCAGACTAAACCCGTGTAAAATTATGGTTGCGGCAACAACTGCGAATGTGAATGCTAAAAGCTTTTCGCCATCTGCGATGCCTTGGTCAACCAAGGTTGCTCCAAATAGGCCCGAGACTGCAACAGCGACAATGCCGCGCGGGGCAATCCACATGGTAAGCAGTCGTTCTTGCCATGTTAGTCCTGTACCAATTGTTGCTGTGAAAATTGCGATAGGTCTCACAATAAATAATATGACAATAATGAAATAAACAACGTTCCATCCCAACCCAGAAATTAAACTAAAATTCAATGATGCTGTAAGCATAATGAATACAGCAGAAACAAGCATGACGGTGATTGTTTCTTTGAAACGTCGCATTTCTGTAAGGCTTGCAAGTCGCGAATTGCCAAGAACAATGCCCATGGTGGTGACAGTTAATAGGCCTGCTTCTTCTAAAACCATATTGGTAGATGCAAAGGCAATCAAAGCGCAAGTTACTAATACAGGCGCTTTTAAGAACTCTGGTACATGACCGCGAATGAATGCCCAAATGATGAATTTAGCAAAGCCCCAAGCCAGTGGTATTGCAATGATTAGGGCAAGTATTATTTTGATAAGTAGATTATCAATGTCGTGTACATTGTTGATTACTAAAAATGTTTCAAAAGCCAATACTGCAAACAGCGCGCCAATGGGGTCGTTAATAATTGCTTCCCATCTTAACAACGAAGCAGGCCGGGCTTTTAAATTTGCTTGGCGTAAAAGAGGCATAATAACTGTCGGGCCTGTCACAACCAATATGGCGCCTAATATCGCAGAGGTCTGCCATGTTAAGCCACCCACATAATGTGCGGTTGTTGCGCTCATCGCCCAAACCAATGGGCCGCCAATAATGATTATTCTTCGTACAGCTTTTGAGGTTTCTCGTATTTCAGAAAAATTGAGGCTCATACCGCCTTCAAATAATATGATAGCAACTGCTAGAGAAATAACAGGGCGATAGACTTCACCAAAATCGTGAATAGGGTCGATGAAACCAGTGACAGGGCCAGCGATAAGTCCTGCCGCAAAAAGCAGTGCAATGGCAGGTAGGTGTATGCGCCATGCAATCCATTGCGCGGCGATGCCAGCAAAGCCGATTAGGGCAAGTTTAATTCCAACGTCATGCATGGGTGAAAGTATCCATTAAAATTAAAATCACCTTAGCATAACTGTAAAAAAGGGTATGAAAAACCGCGCAAAAAAGGGCCGATTTTGGGCGGCCCTAGTAACTATTCACAAGTAGATGACTTCGCTTATATACGAAAGCTCAAATGCTTTTTATTAAAGTGCGTCATCTCCACTCTCGCCTGTTCTAATGCGAACTGCAGACAATAGATCGTAAACGAATATTTTTCCGTCGCCGATTTTGTTTTGACCAGCGCTTGTGCGAATGGCTTCAACTGCTTTGTCTGCTGTGCCGTCATCGACAGCGACTTCAATTTTGACTTTTGGTAAATAGTTGATGGTATATTCTGCACCGCGATAAATTTCGGTATGGCCTTTTTGTCGACCATATCCTTTTACCTCGGTGACAGTCATTCCAGTCACTCCAATTAGACTTAGCGCTTCGCGAACATCTTCCAACTTATGGGGTTGGATTATAGCCATGATTAAATTCATATTAAAAACCTCCTAAGGAAAATATTCTATAAACGGTAACCTGATTCGCCGTGTGATGTGAAATCTAAACCTTCAATTTCGTCATCGTCGCTAACGCGTAGACCCGTTACAGCTTTTGTAATGAGAACTATTATAACCGTTGCTATAGCTGAGTAAATAGCGACTGAACCAACGCCAATTGCTTGCGTTATGAATTGAGAGCCAACTGAAACGCCTACTGCGAGGCCAGTACCACCAAAACCTATTGTTGCTAAGAAGGGTACAATTAATGTGCCTGTTGCGCCGCCAATACCATGCACTGCCAAAACGTCAAGACTGTCATCTATGTTCATTTTCCCCTTTATGAGATCAACCGCAATATAACAAATAATACCACCAGACAGGCCGAGCAAAATACCACCAAGAGGCCCAACCGTTCCAGATGCAGGTGTGATTGTTGCAAGGCCTGCAATGGTTCCTGTCACAAGGCCCACAAGACTTGATTTTCCAAAACGGACTTTTTCAATTACGAGCCAAACGATCGAGGCAGTTGCAGCTGCTAAGTGTGTGACTAAAATTGCCATAGCCGCATCTCCATTTGCTGCAAGGGCAGAGCCACCATTAAACCCAAACCAGCCGACCCATAAAAGGGATGCTCCGATCATTACCATCCAAGGTGCATGTGGTGGATTGATTTTATTTGGAAAGCCTTTTCGGGAGCCTAGCATGTAAGCAATTACTGCTGCAGATACCCCTGCTGTTACGTGCACAACAATACCGCCAGCAAAGTCTATAACGCCGCGTTCGGCCAGCCAGCCGCCGCCCCATACCCAATGCACAACGGGTGCATAAACAACCAATAACCAAAGAGAAGTGATTAGCATTACTGCGCCAAATTTTATGCGTTCAACAAATGCGCCAATCATTAGGGCAGGCGTTATAACAGCAAATGTCATTTGGAACATTGCAAATAGGGCTTCTGGTATTGTGCCTGAAAGCGTATCGCGGCCAACCCCAAATAGTAGAAACTTGGAAAGTCCTCCCCACCAAGCATTTCCAGTAGCATTCTCGGCAAATGCTATTGAATACCCGGCGATAAACCAAAGAACTGACATCGCGCAGGCAACAGCAATACATTGCATGAGTACAGATAGAATGTTTTTGGTTTGAACAAGACCAGCATAAAACAATGCGAGGCCTGGTAGTGTCATCAACAGAACAAGAGCTGTTGCTGTTAAAATCCAGCTTGTATCAGCAGCATTCATTATCTCTCTCCCCAGAGTTTGTTTGAATACCAGCTAAAGAAGCTAAAATTTAATTTATTTGCAAGTTAATAAGTCAGTCTATTGTTGAAAAAATATGCATATGCACTATTTTGTCTATTATTTAATCGTATTGATTAAATAATAGACTTTAAAAGGTTATTTAATGTGCAATAAAATTATTATGGGTGGCTATTTTTTAGTCAAGTAGATTTGTTTTCTTGTGTAATTTGCAAAGAATTTGGACATTTTTAACCTTATCGAATCTAAATCAGCGAACAAATATATCAATAATTGCTCGCCGCTAGATGGTGGGATAATGATTCACAATGGAATTTGGGAGGAGGTTTTAACCAATTGAAGGTTAGTGGTTTCCCCAAAAACGATGTTTGCCATACCCTTTGTGATGGCCTTCTACGCGGCTTTCAATCTTGTCAATTTTGTCAAGGATTTGGCCTTTCTGGTCGTCATCTAAAGAATTGTAAAATGCGACAAACTCTGGAATTACTATCTCAGAACGGCGATCAAATTCAGCTTTAATTTGGTCACGCAGAGTATTTACTTCTTCAACCGTTAGGGTTTTATCAGCCGCTAGATCTTTTAACTGACCAGATAATGTGAGCATGAAGTCTGCTGAACCACCGCGCACTTGCAAGAAAGAGGTCGCTACTTTTTCGAAACTTTCTTTTTGGGTGACATTTAGATTGAGACTATCTGAAACACGATCTGACATATAGGCCATGCGTTTTTCAGGTGTGAAATGGTTTTTTGCTGCAATGGCTCCCGTTGCGGTTAACGCTGCAACTACTCCGCCAATAATCCAAGTTTTACGTTTTAAGCCTAACATTGTAATTCCTTCCAATATGTTTTTCTCTCCTACCCATATTGGGAGTTTCAACACAAATTTCAAATTACAGATTGGTAAGGTGGATTAAAGTTTGGAAAGGTTGTTGTTAAGTTGGGGAAGGTGTCTGTTTAAATTGTCGTAAAAAAGCCAGCGCTAACGTTTGTAAGGCTGGCTTATTTTATTGGAAATTATTTTTAACTTAGTTGCAATAGCGCGCCGTCATGGTGCAATTAATGACACCATGGCCGTTGTTGTAACAAGCTGGTGCTTGTGATTTTACAACATGTGAATTTAGCCCAAAACCTACATGGTCAAATAAGGATTTGTTTAAAGCATCGCCAACTAAAAACTCGGCTTGATTGTATGAGCGACCTTGAGCATATGCATTAAAGTTTAGGCACGTTTGTGTACGCCATGAATAGCGATGACCAACACCAACATGAAATCTTCCATAGGCGTGACTGCGAAATTTCGCACGGCTGCTTAAATTGAAATTGTGAAAGCTGAAATTTGAGCGTTTGGTATGGCGGAAATAGTTTTTATTGCTGTTATTGAAGTGATTAACAGGCTGTTGCACTTTTGGTGCTGTACAAAATGATAGGTCTACTGAACATCTATATGTTGCAATGCCAGCTTCAAAATTATCTGCAACAGAACAAATAGGCTCAGAATAACTGGCATTTGAAGGTAAGTTTCTACCCACTTTTGAGCGTGCGTCGCGCTTTGCTAAGCGAACTGCTTTTGAGTGGTTTTGTGCTGTTCCATTGCCCTGTGCAATTGCGCAAGCCGCATTTGCGGAGATGGACGAGGTTACTAGAACTGTTGCTGTTAATAAGCCAATTGAAGCTAATGAATTGATAAATTTGTTTTTAATACGCATGACTATACCTGTACTAAACTGATGCTAGTAGCCGTACTTGCGCTAATAGCAGCTGATTTTGCCGTCTTAATTTTCCTCGTAAAAATAGATTATGTGCTGGTATGGCTTAGGTCAAATTTAAATGAATATAATTGCAGTCATGGTAAACGCTCAAATAGCTTCTAGAAAACTATCCAGCACACGTTTTTGGCCAGCTTTATCAAAGTCGATGGTGAGTTTATTTCCATCAATTACTGCTATATTGCCATTGCCAAATTTCATATGAAATACTCTATCGCCAACTGTAAATTTTGAGGATGGCTCGTTAATGGAAGAGGCAATGAGTTCGCCGTCAATTGTGCGACCACCTCGAGTATTTCCTCTATCTTCAGAAACATTAGCACCAGAGCGTGTGCCCCAATTGTTTTTTGCCGGATCACCTCCAGTTTGTGCTGAGCGTTGATTGGCGCCGCGTTGTGCGCGTTGCCAACCAGGTGAGCCGTAGCTTGATTTGAATGGGTCGGACGTATCAAACCGTGATGCGCCATAGCCACCGCCAACACGGTTTGCGCCATAGCCGCCATAGGCATTATCTTGCTCGGTAACTTCTACATGAGCAGGTGGCAATTCATCGATAAAGCGTGAGGGAATAGACGACTGCCAAAGGCCATGTATGCGCCTATTAGAGGTGAATACAATTTGGCAACGCTCACGCGCTCTTGTGATGCCAACATAGGCGAGGCGGCGCTCTTCTTCGAGACCTGTTTGTCCACCTTCGTCGAGTGCGCGTTGGTGTGGAAATAATCCCTCTTCCCAGCCTGGTAAGAAGACATTGTCAAATTCTAACCCTTTTGCAGAGTGCAATGTCATGATTGAAACGGCGTCTAGGTCTTCTTTATTATCGACATCCATGACCAGTGAAATATGTTCTAAAAAGCCGCGAAGGTTTTCAAACCCTTCCATTGAACGCACAAGCTCTTTTAAGTTTTCCAGTCGTCCGGGGGCTTCTGGTGAGCGGTCATTTTGCCAAAACTCTGTATAGCCAGATTCGTCTAAAACAATTTCTGCAAGTTCTGTGTGCGATGTATTGTCTAACATACCAGCCCAGCGATCAAAATCATCGAGCAGGGCTTTAATGGTTGTGCGAACTTTAGGTCGAAGTTCTTCTGTCTGGGTAAGCGTGCGCGCCGCCACTGTTAGTGGAATGCGTTTGGCTCTGGCATAGTCGTGAATGATACGAAGTGTTGCATCGCCAATGCCGCGCTTGGGTGTGTTTACAATGCGTTCAAACGCCAAGTCATCTGCGGGTTGGCACATGACACGGAAATAGGCCATTGCGTCCCTAATTTCCATACGTTCATAAAAACGTGGGCCACCAATGACGCGGTAATTTAGACCTAAGGTAACAAAGCGATCTTCAAATTCACGCATTTGAAATGATGCACGAACGAGAATTGCTATGTTGTTTAGTTCGTGGCCTTGGCGTTGTAATTGTTCAATTTCTTCGCCAATTGTGCGTGCTTCTTCTTCGCTGTCCCAGCAAGCTGAAACCATAACCTTTTTATCATCTGGGCTTACAGATTCGGTGAAAAGTGTTTTGCCTAAACGACCCTCATTATGGGTGATTAGGTGAGATGCAGCCCCAAGAATATGCGAAGTCGATCTGTAATTGCGTTCTAGGCGAATAACTTTTGCACCTGGGAAATCTTTGTCGAAGCGTAATATATTATCCACTTCAGCGCCACGCCATCCATAGATGGATTGATCGTCATCACCCACACAGCATATGTTTGTGAGCTTTTTGGGTGACACTGGTGCCTCTTCCACGCCTGCTTGTGCATTGGCTTGCATTTGAGCGGTTATTTTGACAGGTGCTTTTGAAGCTGCTTTATCAGCTTTTAATTCCTGCAAAACATCTCGTCGCGGGGGAAGTGAATTTTGAGACAGTAATCGCAACCACATATATTGTGCAACGTTAGTATCTTGATACTCGTCGACCAAAATATACTTGAACCTACTGTGATATTCTGCAAGCACATCGGGGTGCTCTTTAAACAGTCTAATAGTTTCAGTCAGTAAATCTCCAAAATCGGTCGCGTTTAATATTTTCAAACGGTCTTGGTACATTTGATAAAGTTCACGGCCTTTCCCGTTGCCAAAGGCGCGCGCATCGCCTTCTGGAATTTGCGATGGCGTTAGAGCTTTGTTTTTCCAACCATCGATGTGGTTCGCCAATTGACGCGCTGGCCAGCGTTTATCGTCAATGCCTTCAGCTCTTATAATTTGCTTAAGCAGCCTAATTTGATCGTCTGTATCAAGAATCGTAAAATCAGATCTAAGGCCGACCAATTCTGCATGGCGGCGTAATATTTTAACGCCAACCGAGTGGAAGGTTCCAAGCCAAGGCATGCCTTCAACTTGGTCTCCCACATATCTGCCAACGCGATCTTTCATTTCGCGTGCGGCTTTATTGGTAAAAGTAACTGCTAAAATTTGGCTAGGCCATGCTTTTCCCGTGGCTAAAATATGCGCTATTCTGGTTGTTAATACGCGCGTTTTGCCAGTGCCTGCACCTGCTAATACTAAAACTGGACCTTCTGTGGTTTGAACAGCTTCTGTTTGCTCTGGATTTAAACCTTCAAGATAATCAGGCGCATTTGGGCCACGTCTGGCCGCCAGCGCTTGTCCAGTAATACTGCCAGCGTTTGGTGGTTTAGCATGATTGGCATCTTGATTGGCTACATGATCTGCATCGTGCTGTGTATTTTGGCCAGGATGCGGCGGCGGTGTGTCTCTTGGGTCGTTCATTTGATGATATGTAATGATTCTGTCAAAAAAAGCCAATTTTATTGACGAAAAAATTGAATGATTTTAGTCCGCTATAAATAAAGTCTGTTATTTTGTTGTTTAGCTTATAATTTGCATGTCATTTTCTAGCTGATGATAGATCAATTTAATGCGCGAATTAACAGGTTTTTAACCACTAGTGACGCAAAATGCCAATGTGGGGGCAATACTAAAGTGATTTTATTCATTTTTATATTTAATTGTCTATGTGGAGAGTAAAATGCAGCGCTTATCTAGGGCTATAATAAAAAATATGATCGTGGTGGTTTGTGTGACTGGTATGACTGGAACGTCATTCGCGCAACTTAATAATAGTGACAACCTACCGGAAAATTTTATGAGTCTTACAAACAAAATTGAAATAAAAGATCAAATCGATTCAATTGTTGTTGGTAAAACGCAAACAATTGAAAATATATTTGATAGGCAAAATCGTCTAAAGCGCATGAGACGCTTTTTAGAATGTGGTTTATGCGGCGAGGGCCAAGATTTTCCTGAATGATGAGTGTCGTACAATTTACGGATATTTTCTACTTATAAACTCTCTACTATAATTTAGGTCCGCTACGAGTAATGGCGCGTTGTCTTTTTTAAGATGCGCGGTTTCTTTCTTTCCAATAATCTTTATTATTTTATTTGAGTTTTCAAATTGTACTGTTAGGTTTTTTATTTGCCATACGTTGTTTGTTTTTACGACAACGCTAATTGCTTTTCCGTTACCTTTTGGCCCAGAAATTGGGATGCTATAGTTGGCAGACCCTTTACCGTTTTGACCAATTTTTAGTTGTCCAGTTACGAACCATCCAGCTTCAATTGGTTCACCAAGCATTTCAATTACTTCGGTGTTCTTACGAATTTCAGCCATTGTCATTTTATAAGCATCGCTGCTTTTCATAAGACTAAAGATGCCAAATATTAAAGCGAATGTTAGAGCGATTATTGCAAATATAAAAAATATACCAGCTTTTGCCCAATTGCGCTGAGTGCGAATGAAGTGGGCTTCATCTTCCCAAATTCGATTTTTCCAAGCCCACTTGCTGCCTTTGGCTCCAAGTATAAAAATTAAAATGAAGTTGACGAAGGGCACAAACATTAGAAGTGCGATATAGGTGCTGTTTCCAAGTCCCCATATCCAATTTAACAGAAAAGCCCCCCAATTCCAGCGATCTAGTTTAGCTGGAATGGGTGTATCTTTTGGCTGTCCTGGGTAAGGCATAATATTCACCGTAAATGGCGAAGTGTAGTTTAGTAAAGCGAAACGTGCAAGTTGTTGCTTTTGTTAAATCGTTATCCGCGTCCACGATAAGTTGGTACGCCTTGGTCTGGAATCCATAGATGTTTAGGCGGTAAAGCTGTTTGCCAAAACACATCAATTGGAATGCCGCCGCGTGGATACCAATAGCCACCAATTCGAAGCCATTTTGGGCCAAGAAACTCTACCAGCTTTTTGCCAATGCCTATTGTGCAATCTTCATGGAATGCACCATGATTTCTGAACGAGCCTAAATATAGTTTTAAAGATTTAGATTCCACCAGCCATTTGTTTGGCAAATAATCAATGACCAAATGCGCAAAGTCTGGTTGGCCTGTCATTGGGCATAAAGACGTGAACTCTGGAGCGGTAAAACGAACAGTATAGTCTGTATCGTCTTGCGAATTTGGAACACGTTCTAAAATAGCGTCTTCTGGACTTTGAGGTAGGTCTACATTTGTACCTAATTGCGATAGGCCACTTGTGTCTGTCTTTGTCATATATCTAACTGTTTCATTTGAATGGATTGCGCTTGTGTATACTTTTAGCGCGTTAATTACACTAACTATTGTGGCTTTTTAGTGAAGCTTTATTTTAAGCTGCTAACAGAAGCAATTTTGTTTCGTGTGTCTAAAATATCTTCCCACCAGCCAGAGTGGAAAGGAGATACACGTTTTAAATATGTATATTCGGTTTTATGCCACTGTTTAATGTCTTCTTTTAGATTGTCGAGAATGAAATCACCACGGTCTGTACGCACTGTTAACACTGCATGGCCTTCGCCATTTTTTTGCCTGACAACGGTGATGAGTAAAGAAGAGGCAGACCAGCCTTGGTCCATTAGCCATTTGCGCTTTAGCATGGCGTAATCTTCGCAATCGCCATAATTCACAGGCATTTGCCAATGCTCTTCTTTTCCGTAGAGTTGCAAATCCGTTACTGGCTTAATGGCGGCATTGGCGTAGGTGTTTGCTTCCACCATTTCGTTCCAGCGAGCGGTGCTTAAATGCATTGGCCTTTTAGAAAAACTAGAAATTTGACAGTCAGATTTGTTTTGCTCGCAATATTCGTAATGACCAACGGGCTGTGAGGTTCGTCCACCCACACGCATGGTATTATTCGTTCCCGCCTCTAGTAGGGTAGGGAAAGCTGAAAATAGAGCTACCAACACTGTTGGGGCGATTACACGATACTTCAACGCCGCATTCCATATTTGGTTAATGTTTCGTTAATAAAGCGTTTATCTATGGTTAAAGTCAATAATATTTGGCTGCTTGAATTGTGTTTCAGTATTTATGATTAACGGCACAGAAGGCAAAAAATAGTTTGTGCCTGTACTATAAATGGTATGTGCTTGAACTAAGTGTCATTTGTGTTAATGTGAAACTATGTTTTTCGACTGTTTTTACAATTTAATTTGATGAATTCTTTAAAACTAGGATGTTTAAATGCGAACACAATCAGCCAATGCGTTATTTGAGCTTTTTAAGGGGTGTGGAGATGTTCATGCTGCTCTAACGCGGCGTGCGGAGAATATTTTACCTTCTAATTTAACAATGCCGCAATTTAATATTCTAGATGATTTGCGCAAAAATGCTCTGCTTGATAATGCGCTATTTCTGACGCCACTTGAATTGGCAAAATCGCAAAATATAACAAAAGGCGCTGTAACTAACCTTTTGAATCAACTGTATAAAAAGCAAATGATTAAGCTAGAAAAACACCCTAAAGATGGGCGTTCTAAATTGATCTCTTTAACACATGAGGGCGCAAGGGCGCACAGGCATTCAATGGTCGCGTTATCGCAACTAACCAGTGAAATATTACTGCAGTTTTCGTCGGATGAATTATCAACCGCATTACCAATATTGTCTAAATTCACTTTATGGTTAGATGTAAATGAAACATAGTTTGAAGCAAAATCAGTGCTGATGTTCTTCTTCACTGGCTTCGATAAGCGCATTGTTGAAAAAGCGTAATGCTTGGCTTTGATGCGCCCAACCAATAATTTTTGTTTCGTCTTTTTCGTCCACTACGGGCAGGCTAGCATGGCCTCCATTGTCAAAAGTACGCAATGCGCGCTCTAATGTCGTTGAAGGTGTGAGAGATATAGAACCAATATTTGGGTCAAATCTTAAATTCTTCTCATTTTCATCTAGTGGAGACATAAAGTTTTCAACTGTCGTTACCCGTAATAAAGACCTATGCGGTCCGTCTTGCACGAAAAGCCCACGCATTTCTAATTGCCATTCAAAAAATGAATGTCCGTGTATGGCGTTGCTAATGCCATATGCAATTGAAACTGTAAGTAATAATGCTAATGAAAGCGTATATCCGCCTGTCAGTTCAAATACGATCATGGTTGTCGAAATGGGTGCACCAAGCACAGCGGCGGCAACGGCGCCCATGCCCAAAATTGCATATAGGCCTTGGCTCGATGCCATTTCTGGAAAAACTTGCGCGGCGATTAGGCCAAATGCACCACCTGCCATTGCACCTAAATAAAGTGCTGGTGAAAAGATGCCTCCGCCAAAACGTGAGGCCATCGAAATTGCTGTTGCGGCAGTTTTGGCAACTAAAAGTCCAAGCAACATCATTAGGGGTAATTGTGACTTTAGAGCCATGTCTGTTGCCTCGTAGCCAACACCCAATACATGGGGGAAGGCAAGAGCAATTGTTCCTATAGCGAGACCACCAATTGCTGGGCGTAGCCACAATGGTATTTTAATATTGCGGGTTACATAGTCGGTTCCAACTAATGAAAATTGAAAGATAACTGCAACAAATGCGCAAACAACGCCCAGTAAAGCGAAAGCTGGAAATTCCCAGTTAGAAGTCACTTGATAATTAGGTATTGTGAAGGCCGCGACATCTCCAAACCAAAATCTGGTGACAATGGTGGAAGAAACAGAAGCAATAATAATGGGTATGATTGCGCGTTTTGCATAATGGCCTAATACAACTTCGTGTGCAAATAAAACGCCTGCAATAGGGGCGTTGAAGGATGCAGAAACAGCAGCAGCTACGCCGCAACCCAATAGTGTTTTTGCACCCCAATTGGGTAGGTTAAATTTAGCGCCCAAATAGCTGGAAATGGCAGCGCCTAAATGAACTACAGGGCCTTCTCGCCCAGTGCTTGCACCCGCTCCCAAAGATATTGATGTTACCAATGCAGAAGACAGCGCAGGCAAAATAGCAATTGGTTTAGAGCCATGTGTTTTTACTTCTATGACATCAGCTACGCCAAAGGTTCGTTTGCCAGGGACTATTTTTTCTAAGCAAATACCAACCAACAACCCACCTAAAACAGGGCCTACAAACACTAAATACCATGGTGCATTGGCGATTATTTCTAAAATTGATTCAGAACTTGTGCCAACCCAAAGATATTGAATGAATAGTATAAATTCTCGAAACATGATTGTGCCAAAGGCAACCATGACACCTGCGTTTAAGGCCATGAACCAAACTAAAATTTGTTTGGTTTGCCAATGAAGCTCGAGATTGGGCTTTATCCAATTTCGTAAAATTTCTGGCAGTTGTTTAATTGTTTCTATCATGTATCCACAGTCCGATATAAAGTCCGATATAAAGTCCGCTATAAAGTCGGCTGAACAGCCCTATGATTTTATACAATTAGTAAGCATAAGTTGTGGGAAAGAAAAGGGTTTTTAACATTCGTGATTGGTGATCGACAGGTTTTTATGGACGTGTTTGTTAAATTGGGGCAATGTGGTGTTACTTTGAATATTAATGGCGCTTATCAGGGTATTTTAAATCACAAATTAGGATAAAGAAATGACCATTGCGGTTAATGAGAATAATACAATTAAGACTGTAGAGCGTAATGATGCGGGCATTAAAACCGCAATTGATATTTTGAAACAGCAATTTGGCGATAACCTTCAAACGTCAAAGTCATTGCGCGAACAGCACGCACACACGACCACATATATAACACCACAATTGCCTGATGCTGTGGTATTTGTAACTTCGACGCAAGAAGTGCAAGATATCGTAAAAGTATGCGCTGAATATAAAGTGCCAATTATTCCATTTGGTACGGGTACCTCACTTGAGGGCGGTGTTAATGCACCCCTTGGCGGTGTTTCGGTAGACCTTAGCCGAATGAAAGAAATTTTAGCTGTAAATGCAGAAGATTTAGATGTGCATGTGCAAGCAGGGGTAACACGTTCTGAGTTGAACAGCTATTTGCGAGATACAGGTTTGTTTTTCCCAATTGATCCTGGCGCTGATGCCTCATTAGGGGGAATGGCGGCCACGCGTGCTTCTGGCACGAATGCAGTGCGCTATGGCACCATGCGCGAAAACGTAATTAATGTTACTGTGGTTATGGCTGACGGCGATATCGTTAAGACTGCGCATCGCGCTAAAAAGACTTCTGCTGGATATGATTTAACAAGACTTATGGTGGGGTCTGAAGGTACTTTGGGTATTATTACAGAATTAACTTTAAAGCTTCATGGCCAGCCAGAAGCGGTTATCGCTGCCGTTTGTTCGTTCCCAACAATTGAAGCTGCATGTGAAGCAACTATAATGGCGACACAATGCGCAATTCCAATGGCGCGTATCGAATTGGTTGACGAAGAAAACATTAAAGCCATCAATATTTATTCTAAACTTAACTATCCAGAAACGCCTTTGTTGATGTTGGAGTTTCATGGCAGTGAAAGTGGTGTAGCAGAGCAAGTAGAAATGTTTAAAGACATTGCTATGGAATGTGGTGGTCAAGATTTTAATGCTGTTTCTTCTTTGGAAGATAGAAACAAATTATGGCAAGCACGCCATGACAGCTATTGGGCGATGCGTTCTTATACCGCTGGTAAGGATGCTTTGACGACCGATGTTTGTGTGCCAATTTCTCGATTGGCTGAGTGCGTGGTTGAAACACAAAAAGATATTTCTGATAATGGTCTTTATGGGCCAATTATTGGGCATGTTGGGGATGGCAATTTTCATACTTTGATTTGTTTTGATGGCAAAAATCCAGAGGAATTTAAGAAGATGGAAGAAGTAGTAGATCGCATGGCTAAGCGAGCCCTTGCTATGGATGGTACTTGTACTGGTGAGCATGGCATTGGTCAGGGAAAGCGTAAATTTATGTTAGCGGAACATGGTACTGGTGTGAAAGTTATGTCTGCCATAAAATTGGCACTTGATCCTGATAATATTATGAATCCAGGGAAAGTGATCGATTTTAGTGTTTAAAAGGCAAAAGAAATACAATGAGTAAATGTTCAATTTGCACACTCAATAAAGAGTGCAAAAATTTGCACGATGTGGGCAGCGTTCTTGTCGAACGTTGCGTTTGAATAAGGGGTGATATTCTGTTTCGTTTATTCGTAGCCATTGGGTTGTTGGTTGTAACTGCATTGTTTACAGCATTGATAGCGCCATACTTTATTGACTGGACTGCTCATAAACAAAAGTTTGAGGAGCAGGCTTCTCTGATTTTTGGACAACCAGTAAAAGTTGGTGGTGGGGCTAATCTTATTATATTGCCTTTGCCTAGTGTTAGTTTTGGCGATTTGCAAGTTGGCGAAAATACCGATGGAACGCCATTATTATCTATTAAACAATTCTCGGCAAAATTAGAATTAATTCCGTTTTTAAGTGGTGAAGTGAGGGTTGTTGATATGACCCTTGATAGCCCCATTCTTAATTTACAAGTGAATGAAAATGGTTCTATTGAGTGGACCAACCGAAAAATAACTTTGGTGAACCCAAAACAAGTTACGCTTAATAAGGTGAAAATTCGTGATGCTAAGATCAACATAACTGGTTTGGCTGGTGGGCGGAATTTTCATGGGGATGCCATAAATGGTGAAATGAACGCGAAGTCTTTATATGGGCCATGGGCGTTTGAGGCACGTGGAAACATTGAAGGCATTGATACTGCTTTTGGGGTTTCTACAGGACGTCTACAAGATACTGGTAATATTCGCTTGAAACTTTCTGTTCAGCGAGCCGATCAGCCTTATAAAATATTTTTAGACGGGCCTGTGGGTATTGAGAATGAACTGCTTTCTTGGAAAGGCAAGTTCAAATTCTCGCCTATCTTAAAAACAGATAAATCTGATTCTAGTTTGTTTACTTCTAACAAAAAAGCGTTGCCCGTTAAAACAGAAGGTGATTTTGAATTAACGCCTGCCGCAATATTGATAACCAGTTTTAGAACAGAAATAGGGGATAGATCTGACCCATTTGTACTGACTGGCAATGGTAGCGCTAACCTTAAAGAAGCCGTATATTTTAGATTTCAGGTTGATGGGCGTCAGATTAATTTGGACCGTGTTGCAGAAATGCGCGGAGAAAAAAATGATACAATCGCTGAACAAAATTTAGATGACCGTATTAGAATTGTACGAGAAGTATTAGAGCAAATTCCTGTTCCAAGTATTAATGGGGAAATAGATTTTGAAGTGCCTGCAATCGTTGCTGGAGATTCAATTGTTCGCGAAGTGAGCGCAATTATTAGTCCCAAAGGAAATGGCTGGGAAATTAAAAAACTACGGGCAAAATTACCTGGCTCTAGTACGCTAGAAGCAGAAGGGCGTTTGGGGCTAGGAGAAGATTTTGGATTTAGTGGGCACTTGGTACTTGCTTCAAAACAGCCATCTGGTTTTGCCTCATGGGTAGTTGGTAAAGTTGATCCCGCAATAAGGCGGTTAACATCTGGCGGACTTGAGGCTGATGTGTCTATTTCTCAGGGGCAAACATCCTTTGAAAATATGACTTTGTTGCTGGGCGATAATAAGCTTACAGGAAAAATGCAACGTATTGGAGTTTCGGGTTCTAATGTTGAAACTGGCGATAAAAAACGCGCTGCGATTATTGCTACTTTGACGGGCCAAAAAATAAGACTGGACGATTTAAAGGCAATTTTAGCTTTAACAGGAAATGATGCTTCAACCAATTTTAGTGAGCATGATTTGGATATTTCGCTAAAGGCAGACCAGCTTGATGCGTATGATATCAAAGCCAAAGGCGTTGATGTTCAATTTCAATTAACTTCGGGCGAGTTGTCGATTGGAAAGTTAAATGTGGAATCTTTTTTTGGTGCTAAAATTACCAGCCTTGGTCAAATTACAAATATATTAAGTAGGCCAAAAGGAAACATCAAGTTTGGTTTGATAACTGATAATGCGGTGCCTTTGATTTCGTTCTTAGAGCGAAAGCTTGGAGCAAATGCAGTGTTGAGCGCACTTATTAAAAATCCAAACTATACAAAAAATACCAAGTTAGATATTGAGATTGATGCAAGCCCATCAAAAGATGGTTCGCGCGGTAGGGTGCTTGTTAATGGTGAAATTGGTGGTTCTAGCGTTGACATTCAACTGGGATTTGACGCTAAAATAAATGAAATTAATAATGCGAAATTTGACCTGACTGTTAATCTTGCAAATGATGACCCAAAAATATTACTGGCGCAAACTTCGCTGTTAGAGCCGAAGTATGATTTGATTGCGGCTCAATTGCGAGAAGGTATAACTGGTCCCTTAAAATTGACCGTAGAAAGCGTGGGTAGTTTTGACGCTGGACTTTCCACGCTCTTTTCTGCTTCAACACCTGATGCAAGTGTAACGGCAAATGGTTTGTTTTCGGTCATTGGTCTTGCTGGCGAAACTAAAAAAACAAATGATAAATTGGCTGTTTTTAAAGAGCTTGATGTCACATTTGGATTTGAAGATGTCACTCCATATTTGCTGGTATATGGGTATGATATCTATAATTCAATCTTAGAAGAATCTGAAAAAGTTCCATTCTCCGCTAGCGTACATTTTGAGCATGGCAAAAATGACGAAGGCAAAGAGCGCATTAAACTCTCTAAAATTGCAGGCAGCATTGCGGGTAACTCAATTGCGGGTGCATTAGATATTTCTACTGGTGTTAGTGGTCGGCCGATGGTTGAGGGAGCGTTGGTTCTTGATGTTTTATCAATTCCTAAGGTCGCAAGTTTTGCATTTGGCAATAATGGGGTAATTGGTGATTTAGACTTAAATGAAGTGTCTAAAAAAGGCTGGTCTCAGGCTGGTTTTGGAACGCCCTTATTTGAGGGGAAAGATGCAAAATTAACAATTGAGGCCGCTAAAATTACAACAGGCACAAGGCTTTCTGCGAAAAATGGTCGCGTTTTATTGGTTGTTCGCGATGGCGATATCGAACTACAAAATATAATTACCGAATCTATGGGGGGCACTATTAGTGGAAATCTATCCCTCCAAAATTCAGATGGTACTGGTGTAATTAAAGCTCAGTTTTTAGCGGATGGCATAGATTCTGCAATTTTGTTGAGCAATTTTTCAGCGCCTAATTTCTTAAATGGAAAATTGCGAATTAATGGAACTATAGAATCCAATGGTAAATCTCCCAAGGCGTTAATCTCAGCAATGACTGGAGGGGGGATTGCCACACT
This sequence comes from Hyphomicrobiales bacterium, assembly GCA_002400845.2. GTDB lineage: Bacteria > Pseudomonadota > Alphaproteobacteria > Rhizobiales > Rhizobiaceae > Salaquimonas. The sequence continues at coordinate 6,126 of NVRK02000108.1, read as the reverse complement.
TGAAAGTGGCAAACTGAATGGGATCAATGTTGAGGGATTATCTATGGTTCTTGAAGCTAGCGCTATAAAAGATTTTGAAATTGATGCCGCGCATGTAGACCCAATTGCGGTGACTGCATTTTTGAACGGCGAACAACTTGTAGAACAAGAAACTGCGGCTTATTCTGTTTCTCGTGGTATGATACAAATTAGAAACTTATTGCGAGAGGGGAAGGGGTGGGAGACTGCCTTATCTGGTAAAATCTCATTGTTAGATGCAGAAGTGTCGGCGAATGTTAAACTTTCTATAGATGCTGGAAAAGATCGAGTAAGTGGTGCTTCACCAGAAGTTATGATTGCTTGGAGTGGCCCATTAGATAAATTAGAGCGCAGAGTAGATAGTCAGGCATTGCAGGGATTTTTATCCGTTAGGGCGTTAGAAGCAGAAGAGAGACGTGTGGAATTGTTGCAAGCTGCAATATTAGAAAAAAATCGACTGCGTTTTGAGATTTTAAAAACCAATACTCGCTTTAATTATATTGAGCGCGCTCGTGAACGGGCAGAAGAATTAGAACGACAACGAATAGAAAAAATGAGGCTTGAAGCCGAACGCCTTGAAAAGCTACGTATTGAAGCTGAGCGCCTTGATGTTGAACGCCTTGAAACTGAGCGCAAAGAGGTGAAACGTATCGAAAAAGAGCGTATTGAAAAAGAACGATTGGAATCTGAACGTCTTGAAAAGCTACGTATTGAAGCTGAGCGCCTTGAAAAAGCAGCTAAAGAGAACAAGCTTGAAGCTGTAAGATTAGAAAAACTAAAGCTTGAAAAAGTGAGGTTGAAGAAAGCCGCTGCTGAAGAAAATGCGCGTAAAGCGGCAGAAGAGAAAATTCTTGTTCTCCCCCAATTAACAGTACCTCGTGAATTGGATTTAGATGCATTTAATAAAAGAGCCTCTGATGCTTCTAAATTGCAAAAGTTGGCTAATTAGAAAGTCTATTTTTAAAATCTATTTTTAAAATCGAAGAGGATAAATATCCTAAGGGCTGAAGATAGGTTTTCACCTTCAATTCTATTTTTATCAATGCGTGTGATTAAGCGCGCCATAGAGATATTTTCTCTTTTCGCAATGACTTCCAATTCACTATGAAAAGCTTCTTCTAATGAGTAACTGGTGCGATGACCTTTAATGGTGATGGAATGTTTTTTCATCGACTAAAACTATTCTTTATCCGCATCGTTTTTATCTAAAAAATGCCCATCAATTATTTGGTCGTTTTTTATTTTTTGGGCTTTGATAGAATTGCGAATATGAGAGGCTATTCCGTGTTTTTTCCGGTTGTTTTCTGCAGTTACTTTTTTATCTGAGCGTGCTTTACGTTTTCTGGCAAGGCGAAGATTTATAATTTCTGCCATGCTAAGCCCTTATTTCTTTCTAAATGCATCCAGTGAAACAACTTCAGCAGAAGATTGACTCTCTTCATTTGTTGTGTCGTCGCTATTCATATCATCAGAAGACTTATTGTCTGACAGATCTTCTTTTTTGATTGCAGCTTTTGTGCTGGCTTTTTTCTTCTTTTTTGAATTACTTGTTTTTGAAAGTTTTTCTTTTGAGAAATCTTCTTCTATGTCGCTTAATTTAGCTTTTTTTGCAGGCACATCGTCTGAATTTTCATCTGTTTTTTGTGGTTTTCGTTTGCCTGTTGATACAGTCGAAGCTGTCGGCAGTTTGGCAATGTTTTCGCTGTTTTCAATTATTCGCGCATTCTCATCTTCTTCAATGTCATCTTCATCATGAGGCACTTCAAATTGAAGACCAAATTTAACTGCTGGATCAAAGAATGACTGCACAGCAGCAAATGGTATTTTTAAGCGTTCTCGGATTTCATCAAATGATAAATCAATTTCAAAATAGGTATCCGTTGTCTTTAAGTCCCAAAAAGAATGTTGAATAACAATGGTCATCGTTTCAGGATAACGTTCGCGCATGCGATTGGAAAGTCGAACACCGGGGAATGTCGTTTCAAAAGATATAAAGAAGTGATGCTCACCGGGCAGTCCGGCTGTTGCAACCTCATCTAAAACTTTACGAATTACATTTCGTAGCGCGTCCTGTGTTAATACATCATAGCGCATAAGGTCTTCGGTCATTTGGCTGTCCAGCTTAAATTAAAATGTTTCTACCACTGGTATAGAGCAGATTCGCAGATTCGCAAAAGAATTGATGTAAAGTTACGGTGACTTTTGAAAAATAGTTAGAAAACTATGATTTGAAGTTATTTTGTCTTCAAAATCACATAAATACGTAACTTTTTGGGAAAAGTGAAGGCTTCTGTTGCCAGGTGCCTTCGAACCCCGCCTAACAGTGCGAACCGTTAGGAGTTCTGTGAAGCTGTCGAACCGCAATTAAGCAGCTAGACGTGCCTCCGCATAGTTGTCATTTGCAACTAAAATATGGCCCGATATCGGTGGGTACCATGCCGAACGAAAACTCTGTCTTTACACCCTCGTCGATCCTATTTCGCCCCCATCAAAAGCAATTGTGAAACTACATAAAAGGTTTAAGCCTATATGAGCCAATTGTTTTTGGTGGAGGCGCCGGGTACCGCCCCCGGGTCCGAATGGTTTATTGCACAGGCAATTTATCGTCATAGTCGGCAAGCCGACACACTCTATATAGGTTTGTTTTTGTTAAAATCCAAGCGAAATATTTTATTTTGAGCTGTAAATAGCTGATGTCGCTTGGAAAAGTGACTTATCTGAAACGCATCAAACTGTGGATAAAATACAGGTGACGTAGTGCGATTGCTATGCTACTTTTAAGTGCGTTGGGGGCACGTCCCTTGGTGTATTTTTTAAATGACGGGGTTATTATACCCATAATGGGAGTTTTTAATATGAGTGAATATTTAGAAGGCGTACAACGTTATGATGCTGGCGCGGATGCAGGCATTGTTGATAAAATTGTTAAGCATTTGGGCATTGCTCTACGTTCAAAAGATGCTTCATTGGTAGCATGTTCAGATCAAGCTGAGCTTGACCGTGTTCGTGAAAGCTGGTGCATGAAAAAACTAGGACTTACAGACGAAAGCGCTTGTAACGATGCAATTGGTTCTGTTTGTGAGACTATGAAAGGCGACCGTAATAAAGATCGCGTCACTTTCTACTACCTAGTTGCAAAACATTTTGGTAAATTAGGCGATTTATAAGCCCTAGTTTTTATCGATTTAGTTTAAATTGATTTAGCCCTTATTCGAATTTGGATGACAAATTTTGATGAGGGCTTTTTTTGTAAAACACACTAAGTCCGCCGTGTCGTGTATCGTGCAAACTCACGTAGATATTCGCTTAGATATAGATTGTGCAAAAACTATTTGCTGGGTTCATATTATTTTGAAGGCAAGTAACAATTAACTGTACCATGCCTATATACTGACAACTGTCCCATGCTTATATAATGATATTAATTTTGGTTACACGAGTCGCGCTATGCAGCAATATTTAGATTTACTTCAAAAAGTAATGGATGAGGGTTCAGATAGAGGAGATCGTACTGGTACGGGTACGCGGTCTATCTTTGGGCATCAAATGCGATTTGATTTATCAAAGGGCTTTCCTGTACTCACGACCAAAAAGCTTCATTTGCGGTCAATTATCATAGAATTACTTTGGTTTTTACGTGGCGACACCAATGTTAAGTGGCTTCAAGAGAACGGCGTTAAAATTTGGGACGCATGGGCTGATGATAATGGCGATCTTGGTCCTGTTTATGGTTATCAATGGCGCTCTTGGCCAAACCCTCCCAATATCGGAAAAGGTGCTGGAAAAGGTGAGAGTACCGATCAAATAGCTAATTTGGTCAATCAGTTGAAAAACAATCCCAATTCTCGCCGTCATATTGTGTCTGCTTGGAACCCTGCATTGGTTGACGATATGGCTTTGCCGCCATGTCATTGCCTGTTTCAGTTTTATGTATCGGATGGCAAATTATCTTGTCAGTTGTATCAGCGTTCGGCAGATATTTTTTTAGGCGTGCCGTTTAACATTGCTTCATATGCTGTGTTCACCATGATGCTTGCGCAAGTCGTTGGATTAGAACCTGGTGATTTTGTGCATACATTTGGCGATGCGCATATTTATAACAACCATTTTGAGCAAGCTAAATTGCAGCTTGAGCGCACTCCGAAAAAATTACCCACTATGATTATAAATCCAGAAGTTAAAGACTTATTTTCTTTTAAATATGAGGACTTTACACTGGAAGGCTATGAACCTGATTCACATATAAAAGCCCCTGTTGCGGTATAGGTGTTTGGTTATGACAAGCAAAAATAATTCAGTTACAGCAGTGATTTCTCCAACAATTTCAATTGTCGTTGCTATGGCAAAGAATAACGTCATCGGTGCTAAAGGTGGTATGCCTTGGAAATTGTCTTCTGACCTCAAGCGTTTCAAACGAGACACGATGGGTAAGCCAATTATTATGGGTCGTAAAACGTGGGAATCAATTGGTCGTCCTTTGCCGGGCAGGCCTAATATTGTTGTTACTAGAAATTCAAAATATGTGGCAGAAGGCGCAAGCGTTTTTACATCGCTTGATGCAGCTCTTCAATACGCCGCCCAGCAATGTGAAACTCTAAAAGTAAATGAGATATGTCTTATCGGCGGTGGGCAGTTGTATAAAGAAGCCATTGATAAGGCTAATCGACTTTATGTAACGCATGTAATGGCTGAACCAGATGGGGACACATGGTTTCCAGAAATAAATTCTGAGCAGTGGAAAACTGTGATTGATGAAGCGTTTGAAGCGGATGATAAAGACAGTGCAGATACGCGATATACAGTTTATGATCGCATAAAATAAAACTGATGTGAACTTTGCTAGAAGAATACTAAAAAATTACGGGAAAAATTAACTTATTTGGCAAGTTTAGTTGTGTTGGGCGTTGAAAGCTTGGGCTTTGATACCTATAACAAGCACAAGAATTATTAGAGGAAGCACATAGGTAATTGCTGTTTTGGCGAATGAACTATGGCACAACACGAAGGATATTGGATGCCCTGGAGCAATCAATCTGGTGGAGGCGGCGGCAAAGGCCCTTGGGGCAGCGGCGGCAACGGCGGTAATAATGGTGGTAATGGTGATGGCCCTTGGGGCAATGGACCAAGAAAACCAAGTGGTGGCAACCAGCCACCTGACCTAGAAGATATTATTCGCAAAGGTCAAGACCAACTGAGAAAAGCAATCCCTGGCGGCGGCGGTGGCTTTAGCCCATTTATGTTCGGACTGGTGATGTTGGTTTTAGCTGGCCTTTATTTGTTTAAAGCTTTTTATACTATTCAGCCAGATGAGTTGGGTGTTGAACTTCGTTTTGGACAACCAAAAGCAGAAGTGTCTGAAAATGGACTTCATTTCCACTTTTGGCCAATTGAAACTTATGAAATTGCAAATATCAGTGAGCATCAAATTAACATTGGTAATGTTGGTAGAACATCAGGCTCTAGTGGTTTGATGCTTTCAGGCGATCAAAATATCGTAGATTTGGCATTTACAGTTTTGTATCAAGTAACGGATCCAAATGCGTATCTGTTTAATGTGAAAGAACCTGAAGGTATGGTTCGCCAAATTGCTGAAAGTGCGATGCGTGAAGTTGTTGGACGTCGTCCTGCACAAGACGTGTTTCGCGATGATAAAGCTGGTGTAGCCGATGAGGTTCGTAAAATTGTTCAAGCAACCTTGAATGATTATAAAACGGGACTTCAAGTTAATGCGATCAGTATAGAGGACGTTGCGCCTCCAGGACCTGTTGCAGATGCGTTTGACGAAGTGCAGCGTGCTGAGCAAGATGAAGATCGTTTTGTTGAAGTTGCTAACCGTTATGCCAATAAAATTCTTGGTGAAGCGCGTGGTGAAGCTGCGCAAATTTCTGAGGATGCTGCTGGTTATAAAAACCGTATTGTTGAAGAAGCAAAAGGTGAGGCGGCTCGTTTCATCTCGGTTTATAACGAATACAAAAAAGCACCGCAGGTTACGCGTAAACGTTTGTTCTTAGAAACTATGGAACAGGTTTTGGGTAACTCTAACAAGATTATTTTGGAGCAAAATGGAAATGGCCCAGGTGTTGTGCCTTACTTGCCATTGCCTGAAAT
>NVRK02000107.1 GCA_002400845.2 Hyphomicrobiales bacterium | reverse complement strand
GCCCATGATGCGGCATAGCTTGGCGTCACACCGGTCATTAAAAGTGTTATCATTACTGTTAGGGGTATTATAAAAGTAAGGCCGCCAGAGATTAATTTTCCGCGATTGACTTTTAGATCAACGCCGTCGCCAACTTGATATTTAACTGCTTCAATGCGCACGATCATGGCAACAGACATGAAGTATAAAATGGCAGGAACAATGGATACTGCAACAATGGTTGAATAGGGAATGGATGTGTAACTGGCCATAACAAATGCACCAGCGCCCATGATTGGCGGCATTAATTGACCACCAGTCGAGGCCGCAGCTTCAACACCTGCAGCAAATTTTGCTCTAAACCCATTGGACTTCATCAATGGAATTGTAATCACGCCAGTTGAGGCCGTGTTGGCAATTGCAGAACCACTTATTGTGCCAGTAAGAGCCGAAGATATAACCGCAACAAAGGCGGCGCCACCGCGCACTTTACCAGCCACAATTTTTGAAATTTCAATCACGAAATCACTTGCGCCAGAGGCGACTAAAAACCCGCCAAACACCATGAATAAAGTGATGTTAGTAGATGAGATGCTGGCCAAAATGCCAAACATGCCTTCGTCATTATAAAGCGTTCTGAACAAAACATCGTTTAAAGGCAGGCTTGCCGCCCTAAACACGCCTGGCAGATGCGTTCCCAGAAATAATATGTAAGAAACAGCAAGCACGATTAATATTGGAATGACCCAACCAGCAACGCGGCGTGAAAATTCAAGCGCGGCAAAGAAAAGTAAAATACCTGCGGCCCAATCAATTGGGGTGAATTGCCAAGACTGACCCGTCACCGCTAAAGTGCGTTCATATAAATCATTTTGGCCATACGCTATCCACAATGCAGAAGCGGCAACCAAAAGCCCAAAACTGATATCAAACGCTAATGCGTATTTAAATTTAAATGGGCTATAAATAACCGATGCTAAAAATGCAAAGCCTGCAAAGTGAATGGCGTTTTGCCAAATGCCCGGCTCTACCCACAAAATGTTTGTTAAAATATGCCAAAAGCCAAAAGCTACCGCAAAGATAACAACGAGTTTGCGCGTAAACCCTTTGCCAAAAAATGATTGCGTCCCTAAATTGTCTAAAGACAACCAATCTTGGCGCGGTGTTTCTTCGATACTATTTTGAACTTGGTTTTGCATGATAAGGCTCATTCAGCTTGGCGTTACGTATGTTTTGGGTATTTGGACGTAATTATAGATACAAAAAACAGGAGCAGACGAAGCTTGCCCACTCCTGTAACGGTTTTCAACTAAATTTATTTAGTGGTCACGTAGTGATTATTTAGCCATTAAAGCCATTGGAATTTTGAGCCCAACTTCTTTGTAATAACGTGCTGCACCAGGGTGTAATGGTGCAGGAAGACCTGCCATTGCTTTTTCCACTGCCATTGCTTTAGTCGCTGGGTGAATTGCAGATAAGAAACCAAGATTTTCGTACATTGTCTTTGTAAGCAAATATACGTGCTCTTCATCAACACTTGCATTTACCGCTAAAAAGTTAGGCTGTGCAATTGTGTTTATGTCCTTGGATTGGCCAGGATATGTACCAGCAGCAATTGTGTACGGAACCCAAAGGTTGCGCCCACCATCCATTGTTTTTAGTTGGTCCGCAGTTACGTCCAATATTGTAAACTTGCCTTCATTAGCGGCAAGCAATTTGGTGATTGCGCCAGTAGGTGGACCAGATGGAATGCCTGCGCCAACCACTTGACCATTTGCAAGTGCATCAGCAGATGGACCATAGCCAGCGTGAACAAGCGTATAGTCTTTTTTGATATCAATGCCTAAGCCAGATAGTAAAACTGCGTTAGAACCGATTGTGCCTGAGTTTTGTTTACCCATCGCCATAGACATGCCCTTTAGGGCTTTTAGGTCGTCTACTGTACCAGATTTTACTTTACCTGCGGCAATCACAAATTGTTCAACATTTTGCCAAAGCATAGAAACAGAGCGAAGGTTTTTTTGTGGTGCAGTAATTGGACCTGTTCCTGTTACAGCATACGAACCGTAAAGGCCTTGCAAAATAGCAAAGTCTGCCGTGCCAGCACCAAGTGCTTGCACATTTGCGCCAGAACCAGCTGAGTTAACAGCAGTTAAGCTGAATTTGTTCTTCGGTAATAGTTTGATTTTTGAAAGTGTCGAAATAGCCGTTCCAACTGGGTGATATGTGCCACCAGTAGATGCAGTATTTAAAATATAATCTTTAGATTCAGCTTTAGCCTGTGTGGTGGTCATAACATTTGCTGAAAACGCAAATACAACACCAGCGGCAAGGACTGGTAACAATGATGCGCGTGATAATGAAGTTAGTTTTTTCATAATTTTCTCCTCCGTATGAAAGTGAAAATACTAACCACAGTGGCTAATTTTACAAATTCGGCGAAAAATCGCCGAAATGTTGATAATTGATATACTAAAGGCAAACGCATAAATGAGCGATGCTTCACCTTATCTGCTTTATTTTATATTTGTTATGCGTTATCTCATTAGCTGATATTTGACAGATAAAAGAGATATTTGAAAATGAGCACTACAACACAAATTCGTACTGACTGGACGAAAGAAGAAGCCGAAAAAATCTTCAACATGCCTTTCAATGATTTGTTGTTTAAGGCGCAAACGGTTCACCGTGAGAATTTCAATCCAAATCAAGTGCAGCAAAGCCGCTTGTTAAGCATCAAAACTGGCGGTTGCCCTGAGGATTGCGCTTACTGCAGTCAGTCGGCGCGAAATGATTCTGGTTTGTCAGCTTCAAAATTGATGGAAGTTGAAAAAGTACTCAAAGAAGCGCGCAAGGCAAAAGAATCTGGTGCGACACGTTATTGCATGGGCGCGGCTTGGCGTTCACCAAAAGACCGCGACATGGCGGCGATCGAAATGATGATTAAGGGCGTTAAAGACCTTGGCATGGAAAGCTGCATGACGCTTGGCATGTTGGATGATAATTCGGTTAAGCGTTTAAAAGTCGCTGGGTTAGATTATTACAATCACAACATTGATACATCTGAGCGCTATTACGAAAAAATTATAACAACACGTACATTTGCAGACCGCATCGACACATTGTCTAGAGTTAAAGACGCTGGCATTAAAGTTTGTTCTGGTGGTATTGTTGGTATGGGCGAAGAGCAAATGGATCGTATTGATATGATCTTAACATTGGCAACTTTGCCGTCTCACCCAGACAGTGTGCCGATCAACATGCTTATTCCGATTGAAGGCACGCCAATGGCAGATGTCGAAAAGCTTGATCCTATCGAATTTGTGCGCACCATTGCTTTGGCGCGTATCTTAATGCCGCTAGCACATGTGAGGCTTTCTGCGGGCCGTGAAGACATGAGTGATGAGACACAGGCACTTTGTTTCTTTGCAGGTGCAAACTCAATCTTTATGGGCGATACACTTCTAACGACTGATAACCCAGACGAAGAAGAAGACAACCAATTGTTCAAACGCCTTGGCATCGAGCCAATGCCACTTGAAGCGCATGCAGATGTTCATCCTGATGTTAAAAATGCTCAAGTGGAAACGGCTACGGCCTAAATGGTCTAATCTGCCTAATGAGGCTAACATGAGCTTGCTCTTAAAATACCAATCACTGCTAGACCGACTTCGCGAACGAAGTCGGTTTCGTCGTTTAGAAAAGCGTGTTGGCCATGATTTTTCTTCCAATGATTATTTAGGGCTAAGTCAATCCAAAGAGCTTACCCAAGCCGCAATTGATGCGCTTAATAAGGGCGTTGGTGTTGGCGCTGGTGGCTCCAGACTTCTGCGTGGCAATGATTTAGAACATGAAGCCCTAGAAAGAGAAGCCGCCGAATTTTTTGGCGCTGAACGTACCCTGTTTATGGGGGGTGGCTTTAACGCCAATATGGCGATTTTTTCTACGCTTCCCCAAAAGGGCGATTTAATCGTCTATGACGCATTAATTCATGCAAGTGCACATGAAGGCATGCGGCTTTCAAAAGCTGATAGCCTAGCCTTTGAACATAACAATGCCAAAGCCGCTGATGAGGTAATTGCTGCTTGGCAAAAAGCTGGCGGTGAAGGTAGAATTTGGCTGACCTTCGAAAGCGTTTACAGCATGGATGGTGATATAGCGCATATGGCTGATCTAATTGCCGTGGCTGATAAATATGATGGTTTTGTTGTGATTGATGAAGCCCATGCAACGGGCGTTTTTGGCAAGCAAGGCCGTGGTTTTGCACATGCATTTCATGGCAAAGAAAACATCATCACACTTCATACATGCGGCAAGGCATTGGGCGCGTCTGGCGCAATAATTGGCGGTGCTTCGGTATTGATTGATGTGTTGGTTAACAAAGCGCGTGGATTTATATACGCAACAGCGCCTTCTCCGCTAAATGCCGCCATTGTTCGCGCCTCTTTAAAGTTGTTGCAAGCGCATCCTGTTGCAAATAAAACCAGACAAGAAAAACTGGCAGACCTTGTCGCACATGCAAATGCAGAGTGCGAACGATTGCTCCTACCAGTTGGTAATTTTACGCCAAGCGGCACGCAAATTTTGCCAATTATTATTGGTGATGATAAAAAGACAATGCAGATTGCGGCGAACATGCGTGAACGTGGATTTGATGTGCGAGGTATTCGCCCACCTACCGTTCCACGTGGCACTTCAAGATTGCGAATAACGTTGACCCTTAACAATGAGTTTGAAACGGTTACAGCAATGTTTGAAGCGCTAAAAGAAGAATTGAGCGCATGAGTAAGCCAATATGAGTAAATCAATCATCATTACAGGTACTGATACCGACATTGGCAAAACTATTTTTGCGGCTGCATTAACAGCGGCGCTTGGCGCTACTTATTGGAAGCCCATTCAAGCTGGTCTTGCAGAAGAAACAGACAGCCAATTGGTTGAGCGGCTGTCTGGGCAAGAAATACTGCCAGAGGCCTATCGTCTTAATACGCCAGCCTCGCCCCATGTAGCGGCCGAAATTGATGGACTAGAAATTGATCTAGATAAATTACAATTGCCGAAAATCTCTGGCGCTCTAATCGTTGAAGGCGCGGGCGGCCTTATGGTTCCAGTTACACGCCAAACGACTTACCTTAATATTTTTGCTAAATGGAAAGCGCCCATTGTACTTTGCGCAAGAACAAGTCTTGGTACAATCAACCATTCATTATTGTCTGTTTTCGCACTTAAAAATGCTGGCTGTGAAATATTAGGCATTGCTTTCATTGGTGATGAAAACAAAGACAGTGAACAAACCATTTGTGAAATGGGACAAGTAAAACGTCTTGGTCGCTTGCCACGAATAGCTGATCTTAATAGCGAGAATTTGAGCGAGGCATTTAATGCCAATTTTGATATTATGGATTTTAAGCAATGACGAAATCACCCAAGAAATTAGCAATTAAGTCACCCATTTGGCACCCCTTTACCCAGCACGCCATTATGCCAGAGATGTTAAAAATTAGCGGCGCGTCAGGGGCTTATTTGCAAGGGCAAGATGGTCGGCAGATACTAGATGCAATCTCATCTTGGTGGGTCGTAACGCACGGACATTGCCACCCAAAAATAGTAGAGGCAATTAAATCTCAAGCAGAAAAACTAGATCAAGTTATTTTCGCTGGTCACACACACGGTCCAGCAGAAGAATTGGCGCAGGGTTTAATTGATATAACGCCACAAGGTTTGGATCATGTTTTCTTTTCAGACAGTGGTTCAACTGCCGTTGAAGTCGCTTTGAAAATGGCGCTTGGCTATTGGAAGAATACTGGAATTGATCGGACTAAAATTGTTGTGATGGAATCATCATACCATGGCGATACAATTGGCACGATGTCGGTGGGCGAGCGAGGCGTATTCAACAAGGCTTACGACCCACTTATGTTTGATGTTGGTAAAGTACCTTTTCCGCAAGTAGATTATGAGCAACAAACATTTGATGCGTTAGAATACCATTGCACCAAGGGGGATGTTGCGGCCTTTATTGTTGAACCTCTTATTTTGGGCGCTGGTGGCATGCGGATGTATTCTGCAGATACTTTGCGCAAAATGTATGAGATTTGCAAAAGCCATGATGTGCTTTTCATTGCAGATGAAGTGATGACGGGTTGGGGCAGAACGGGCAAAATATTTGCTTGCGAGCATGCCAACATCACACCAGACATTGCCTGTTATTCTAAAGGCATTACAGGCGGTTCACTGCCTTTGGCTGTTACGCTTTGTCATTCAAAAATATTTGATGCGCATTATTCTACCGACCGTAGTAAAACATTCTTCCATTCAAGTTCTTATACCGCCAATGCAATCGCTTGTGCGGCAGCAGTGGCTAACTTGAAAATATGGAAAGAAGAACCCGTATTTGAACGTTTAGAAAAATTAAGCGCAATGCAGTCAAATGGCTTGGCACGATTTTCTAGCGATAATCGGTTTACCAATATTCGCCAACTTGGAACGATTGCGGCTTTAGACGTGGTGGTAAAAGATGATGGCTATTTAGCTGATATTGGTCCAAAAATGTATGAGTATTTTCAGTCGAAAAATATCTTGCTTCGCCCGCTAGGGAATACCATATATGCCATGCCTCCCTATTGTGTGAGCGAAACAGATATGGACAATGTCTTTAATGCAATTGCAGATGCCGCAGATAAATTGCTGTAGCAGATTTTAAAATGGAAATTTGAAAATGAGCCATGCAAGCGGCGGTATTATTGGTATGGGGCATTATGCGCCAAATCGTATCGTGCCAAATTCTGAAATTGAAGACGATTTAGGTGTTGAAAGCGGCTGGATAAAAAATCGCACGGGAATTAATAACCGTCGTTATGTCGAACCAGAACAAGCCTTAACTGATATTGCAATTCCTGCCGCACAAATGGCGATTGAAGAAGCAAAAAATAATGCTGGTATCGATTTGTCTGATATTGGCCTAACGCTTCTTGCAACCAGCACACCCGATCATTTGTTGCCACCTTCGGCGCCGCTGTTAAATCATAAGCTTGGCCTTAAAAATGCGGGTGGCATCGATATGGCTGGCGCATGCTCGGGATTTTTATATGCACTAGCAATGGCAGATGCCTATTCACGCGCGCATGGCACAATTGTTCTTGTGGTTGCGGCAAATATACTAAGTCGCCGCATTAATCCCAAAGAGCGCTCAAGCCGTGTTTTATTTGCTGATGCCGCTGGTGCAGTAATTGTTGCGCCGCCTTTAACGCCAGACCAAGGCGTATTGGCAGCTGATCTTGGCACAGATGGTTCTTATTATGATTTGATAAAAATACCAGCAGGTGGCTCGCGTGATCCGTTTAGTTCTTTAACATCAGATTCTGAAATTTTAATGAGTTTAACCGATGGGCAAACAGTATTCACACAAGCAGTCGCAACGCAAATCAGTTCGGGTCTTACTGTATTAGAGCGCTCTAAAATATCAGCTCCACAAATCGATCATTGGGCACCGCACCAAGCAAATATCCGTATTATAAAAGCTACGGGTAAGGGGTTGAAAATTCCAATGGATAAGACACTCGTTACCTTAGACGAATATGGAAATTCATCAGCTGCAACCATTCCCTTTAGCCTGTCAAAATGCAGAGCAGAGCATGGTGGGGATAGACACTATAAAAAGGGCGACAAAATCTTGTTGTCCGCAATTGGCGCTGGTTTTGTTTCTGGCTCAATTGTCTATGGTGTTTGATAGTATTCCATATTTTACAAGCAACGAACCAGCTCTTTATTGTCCGTTAACTAAAAAACAACCAATTCAATCTTAAGGTGTATTTGGTTGAGTTTATTCTTTAACCTGTATTTTTAATTTATTTCACGATAAAAGTGCTGAGTGGGGAGGCGCTAACGGGAACTGCAATTTAGCAGTTAGAGTGGCGGAATGTATATTATACCAGTAATCCTTAGTGGGGGCGCTAGCGGTCGTTTATGGCCATTAACAGGTGAGAAAAAACCAAAAACACTCTTACGAATTTCCAGTGAATTTTCTTTATTACAATCTACTTTGCTACGTGCAAATTCGATCGCAGAAAATACTGATGCGCCTCAAATATCTCAAAAAATAACGCCTAAAATAATAACCGTTACCAACCAGCTTCAGTTAGCGGCAACTCTGGCAGAATATGACAGTGACTTAATGCCAAAATTAGGTCACCATATTATATTAGAGCCGGTTGGTCGCGACACAGCGGCGGCTGTCGTAAATGCATTGTTATGTGCCAATAGTTTTGATGCGCAAGATCCAGTATTAGTTTTCTTGCCAGCAGACCATATAATTGAAAATGGCAATGGTTTTAAAAAGGCAGTAATAAAAGCGGCACTCTTAGCACAAAAAAACAATATAGTTTCGATAGGAATTTGGCCAGATAAAGCAAATACAGCTTATGGCTATATGCAAGTGAGGGCCGATAAAGTTGTACAGTTTATAGAAAAGCCAAGTGAAAAACGGGCAATAAAATTTGTATCAGATGGAAATTATTATTGGAACTCGGGTATATTTTGCAGCAAGGTAAGTGTTTTGCTGGAGCAACTGGACAAGCATTGCCCCGAACTTTTAGAGAATTGTAAGGCGTTGTTTGATCGCACAGTAATATCATCAGAAGCTAATAAAAATTTTTATTGGCTTAATAAACAAATGATGGAAGCATTGCCAAAATCATCAATTGATTATGCTTTGATGGAAAAGCTAGAAACCCTATCATTTGTAGAGGCAGAAATGGATTGGCGCGATATTGGTTCGTGGGACAGCTATTTAGAATTATTTGAAAAAGATAAATCAGGCAATGTTGCTGGTGATATGGCGTTCGCTGAAGAGAGCAACAATTGTTTAGTTCATACCGAACATAAACCAATAGCCTTGGTTGGCGTTGATGACATTATCGTAATTGATAGTGCTGATGGTATTTTGGTTGCGGATAGATCGCATGTCCAAAACATAAAGGGCATCAGTCGAAAAATTGTTCAAAAACAATTTGCTAATATGTCTTCAAATCTGGCTGGCAAACGGTCCGACAATTTCGCAGAGCCACAAGAAGTAAAGCGTCCATGGGGTAGCTTCTTTGTACTGTCGCAAACTGATACCCATAAAGTTAAGCGCCTTGAAATTAACGCGCATTCAAGCCTTTCTCTTCAATCGCATGAATTTAGGTCTGAGCATTGGGTGGTTGTTGAGGGCGAGGCAAATGTGCAACTGGCAGGGCATCATAAAACCTTAACCTTAGATCAAACACTTTTTGTGCCCAAAGGCGTACGCCACAGAATTAAGAATAAAACAGCTCAAAGGCTAGTCATTGTAGAAACCCAAACGGGAACCTATTTTGGCGAGGATGATGAAGTGCGTTATGAAGATGAATATGGCCGCGCTGATAAAATCGAGATTAAACAGTAGGTTTTATTGACCCATTTGATTTGAAAAATTCTGTAATCATGGCCGCAATCCGATCTGAATCATTATCAGCTTTTACTCCCAAATTAGCGGCGTCTGTTTGTTGCTTTGACAGCCCATTATCCGATTTAAAATCAATAAGGCCATGCATGAAATCTGTAGAAAATTCTGGGTGTGGCTGAAAGCTTATTGCTTTGTTTTTGTAGCCAAGACCAGCAATTTTACAAACTTCGCTTGATAAAATAATTTCGGCATCTTTTGGCTTTTTTGTCACTTGGTCTTGGTGAATGGCAAGCAGATCAAATGTTTTATTCCCAAGTTGATACGCAGATTGCCCAATGTTTAAACCGCCCCCGATATTCAGACCATCAATGTGTTTCTCAACTTTGCCGCCAAGTGCTTGTGCTATAATTTGATGCCCAAAACAAATGCCTACAATTGGAATTTTTGCTGAATATGCCTCTTGAATAAAACTCTCTAATTTCGCAATAAATATAATTTTATCATAGGCACTATGAGAAGAACCTGTCACTAGCCAGCCATCGCATGCGTTAATATTTTTTGGAAACTGATTATTAGCAACATCATAGGTTTCAAATTGAAACCCTTGGCCAGCTAATAGTTGCTTAAACATTGCAGGATATTGACCAAACTCATCTGCCAATGGTTTGGGAACAAAGCCTGTTTGTAG
>NVRK02000106.1 GCA_002400845.2 Hyphomicrobiales bacterium | reverse complement strand
TCGCCTTTTCGTAATTGATTGTTCGCCTCTACCAAAGGCACATGCCGCGCAAGCAATGCCGCCATTACGTATTCGGCTATTGCAGGTTCGTGCCCAAAGCAATTACAAACAGAACACCCCTTTGGGATCACACTTAAATCGATGCCATCATAACCAGCACCTGGCACTTGATAGAGCTTTGCAGTTAGGGGCGCATGGTCAGCCGTCAAACGAACACCAATGACAGCATCGGCTTCGCGCAACGCTTCTATTTCGCCCTCTCCACTCAACGTATCAGAAACAAGCTTAATCTCATGTGGAGCATCTAAAAGGCCATCAAACCCCTTAACAAAAGTCGAAGCATTGGCTCCATGAAATACAATTTTCAAAACATCACCCAATTATCAAGATTACAGAACAGAAATCATGCCACCATCGACATAAATTATTTGGCCGGAAACATAGTTTGACGCATTTGAAGCCAAATAGATTGCCGTTCCTGCCAATTCTTCTGGCAATCCCCAACGACGCATTGGCGTGCGATCTTTTACCCATTTGTCAAATTCTGGATTATTTATCAAAGCCTCATTCATATCGGTCACCATATAGCCAGGTCCAATTGCATTTGCTTGAATACCCTTTTCGCCCCATTCAGCCGCCATTGCTTTGGTCAACATTTTTATGCCGCCCTTTGCCACTGTATAAGGCGCAACCGTTGCTCTTGCTAATTCTGAGGTGAGAGAGCCGATATTAATAATCTTGCCCGCACCGCGCTGTGCCATGCGCTTTGCAGCTTCTCGCCCAATAACAAAGGCGGACGTTAAATTTACATCTAAAACACGTTGCCAATCAGATGTCTCAAGTTCAAGCATTGGCTTTCTAAATTGAATGCCGGCATTGTTCATCAATATATCTACTTCAATGCCATCAACATCAAACTTATTAAATGCTTCTACAATTGCTTTTTCGTCTGTCACATCAAATGCAGACGTTAGAACGTCATAGCCCTTCGCCTTCATTTCTGTAGCGGCTTCATCTAATCGTTTTGTGTTAATACCATTTAAAACAATGCGCGCACCAGCCGCCGCCAGCCCGTCAGCAAAAGCAAATCCTAGCCCTCTTGAAGAGCCCGTAATCAGGGCTGTTTTGCCGCTTAAGTCAAATAATTTTATGCTCATAATTTTTCCTATAACTCTGAAATTCGACACGAAAGGTCACTGCGTTCGAAGAAACTTGGAACCAACTCCGTTCCCAAGCCTGGCCCATCCATTGGGTAAACATACCCACCTTCAATGCGCGGTACTTCTGTGACCAGCTGTTTGTACCAGCCATTATAAAATGCTCTAACGCTCTCTTGGATCAATGTATTTGGTTGACTAAAACTCATGTGAATTGCGGCGGCAAAACCAACGGGCCCAATACAGTCATGGGCCGCAAAAGGACGATGGTAAGTCTCTGCCATTGCCGCAATCTTGCGACCTTCTGTAAGACCGCCCGTCCAGCACAAATCTGCCATAACCACATGAGCGGCATCGCGGTCTAAAAATTCTTTATAGGCATAACGCGACCCTAGTGTTTCAGAAGCGCAGGTCCAAACATCGGTCGATGCAGCATATTCCGCCAAGGCTTGCGGCGAATTCATACGAATAGGGTCTTCATACCAAGTTGGCTTAAACTGTTCTAATTCACGCGCAATTTTCTTCGCCATTGGTAAATTCCATAAACTATGAAACTCCACCATAATTTCCATTTTATCGCCAACCGCATTACGAATTAACTCAAACGGTTTCACCGCTTCTTTCATTTGCTCTGGCGTTATGTGCATGCCTTTGTTTTCCATAGCGGCAGGGTCAAATGGCCATATTTTCATAGCTTTAATACCGTTAGACAATAGGTCTTCGGCCAAAGAACCGGCATCCGTCATAAACGCATCTAAATCTTCGTAAGGCCCGTCACTAGCTCCTATATTCCAAGTATCAACTGGCCTAATTTTATTGGTACTTACATATCTTGTACCAGCGCACGTATTATAAACACGCACTTTGTCAAAGCATAAACCGCCCAGCATTTGATGTACTGGCTGATCGCACACTTTGCCAAACAAATCCCAAAGTCCAATATCAATTGCAGAACAGGCTCTATATTCAACACCTGTAGAACTTTGTGCATTGGGCAAATTGAGCATTTCTTTATGAAGCGCTTCAATGTGCAAAGGGTTTTGGCCAATCAAACGACTGACTAACGTATCGTGAATATGCGCTTCAACAGCACCAGCACCATAAAATGTTTCCCCAAGACCAGTGATCCCAGCATCGGTTTCAATATGCACCCAAAGCACATTAGAAAATTCGGCAACTCGGTAGGTTTTAATGGCAGTAATTTTCATTTTTAAGCTCTGTCTTTATAATTGCTTATTTTCATACCTTGAACTGAAAGTTAGTCGTTAAAAAGCATTGAGTTACCGTTCAAACGATATCCCTTAATCAATCGACTCATTTTAAAATCAAGAATTCACTTTCAGTAAATAATACGATATAATTTATATTGTCAATTCAAAAATACAAAATGGTATAATCAAATGATAAAACCTATCATACAGGTTGAAGAAAATTCAAAAACTGGCCCAAGAAGTCTAGTCGACAGAACAATAGACGACATTCGTATTTACATAAAAGAAAGCGAACTGGGCATTGGAGATGCATTGCCCAGCGAAACTGCCATTTCAACACAGTTTAAAGTTTCAAGAACTGTAGCACGCGAAGCATTGCGCGCCCTTGCCGCTATTGGAATTTTGAATGTTGGAAATGGCCGCCGAGCCAGAGTTGCCGAACCAGATGCAGATGCGCTCAGCATAATTTTAGATCACACGGTTTATACAGGCCAGCTATCAATCCAACAAACTTTGGATTTACGCAGAACATTAGAACTTAGAACAGCCAGCCTTGCCGCACTGAGAAGAAGCGATAAGCAAGCGCGCGAATTGTTAGATATTGTAGAGCAAATGCTGACAAAACTGGACGCGCCAAATGCGCTAATGGAATTGGATATAAAATTCCATGGCATAATCGCGCTGGCTTCTGGCAACGCGCTTTATTCAATTATCATAAATTCGTTTAGTGTTATCACACGTCAAACTTGGAACATTGGCTGGAATAGCAGAGCGACTGAAGAAAACAGACGAGAAAACATTTTATGCCATGAGCGAATTGCCAAGGCCATAATGATGCAAGACCCTGTAAGAGCCGAAGCCGAAATCTCTGACCATTTTGACAGTGCAATTAACGTATTACTAAAGGCAGGCATCACTTAAAACAGCCACTTACATGTAACGTAAAAATAGCAGGCTACACAACTCATAAATCAAATACAAACAATCATTAGTTGATTTTTTGAATGACACCAACTATCCGTAAGTATAAATAAATATTTTATTTGCGAAATATAAAATATACTTATAAGTTGAAAGTGTATTTATTAATCGGGACAACAGCAATGCATCACTTTGCCAGAATTTTAGCCTTCACAATTTTTTCAATTATTTCAACTGCAAGCTTTGCAGGCGTTAGGATAGGCACTCCCGTCACCACTTTTTCTAACAATAATGAAACCGTTGCTTCTATTGGCCTGCGCCTAGAATTTGGCGATGTTGTTAAGCCTAGTGTTGTTGTAACTGTACGTCGCACTGAGACAAATAAGAACAATGATGTATCAGGCGCACTTGCAGACATTGCTATTCCGCTAAATACTGACGGTAGCTTTAAACCAACCTTTAGAATTATGGGCATTTTTGGCGACACGAATGCACAAGGCACGGCAGGTGCTGGTTTTGACTTCGCTAAAAAACTACCAATTCTGAGTTTAGGCGTTAGAGGTCGCAATGTAGATGGCGGCGTTAATATTAGCGCTGATGGGATATCGCCTTTCATTGCTGGCTCAACCGATGGCGGCCCTGCCAAGCGTAAAGAAAAAACAATAATAACCTTCATACCCTACAGATAGATAGTGGTTCTGTTTTCTCTGCTCTATTGAGAGACGAATATTAGCATTAATAACAATACTAAAAAGTGGAATATAATCATGCGTAAATTATTTGGAATCATAGCATTTGGACTAATATCAATTATTTCAACTGCAAGCTTTGCAAGCGGCATCGCAGTTCCTGTGACTACTTACTCTAACAATGATGAAACCGTTGCTTCTATTGGCCTACGCCTAGAATTTGGCGATGTTGTTAAGCCTAGTGTTGTTGTAACTGTACGTCGCACTGAGACAGATAAGAACAATGATGTATCAGGCGCACTTGCAGACATTGCTATTCCGCTAAATACTGACGGTAGCTTTAAACCAACCTTTAGAATTATGGGCATTTTTGGCGACACGAATGCACAAGGCACAGCAGGTGCTGGTTTTGACTTTGCTAAAAAACTACCAATTCTGAGCTTAGGCATTAGAGGCCGCAATGTAGATGGCGGCGTTAACATTAGCGCTGATGGGATATCGCCTTTCATTGCTGGCTCAACCGATGGCGGCCCTGCCAAGCGTAAAGAAAAAACAATAATAACCTTCATACCCTGAGGGCTGATAAATATTATAAAATCTCTCTATTTAACTTATTCTAATGGCAATCTCAGCGTTCTCTGGGGAGCAAAAAGGCACGAAAGACATATTTTTTGGCGAACGTGATGCAGGAATTTTTATACTATCTATCTCTCGATCAAACCCATTGGGGGTTATCAATAGTGTTAATTTTGCTTATTACGCCCTTAGAGAGAGTATTTCCAAGAGTAAAATTAAAAGCCAATAGCCCAAGCATTGCCGCTATTCTTGTTATCGCAATATGCAGTTATGCTAGTGTATGGCTATTCAAGCAATCTATGTATTTGCATACGATTTCTGCTTTTTTAAACTTACAATTTTTCAGCCTGTCAAAGAGCAGCTTACCCCTATTAACGATTTATATAATCAGCTTTTTATTCATCGACCTATTGGTTTACACATTTCATTTTCTTTCTCACAAAATTACATTCCTTTGGAAGATACATTCTGTTCATCACGCAGATGAACATGTGAATACTAAAACAGCTGTTTTGCATCACCCATTTGAGTTACTTGCCAGCATGATATTTGTTTTATTTTTTGCAGTCATATTGGGCATACCAATCATCTCATTAATATTATTTGCAGGTGTTGCGACACTTCATAATTTCTTTGCCCATGCAAATGTTGCTTTGCCAAGTAAATTAGATCGAATTTTACGCTGCTTAATTGTTACGCCCGACATGCATCGCACCCATCACTCGATTGATATGAGCGAAGGCAATACAAATTTCGGGCAGATATTCACTATATGGGACAGGCTGTTTAAAACTTATACAGACCACCCAACTACTGGCGAAGCTAAACTTATTATGGGCCTGCCAAAAAGCGAACGGCCTATAAGCTTTAAGGCAATTGATTTATTGCTTCACCCAATCGCCAAACTATTCAAAAAATAGAACAAAAACCAAAACGCCACCTTACATAAACTGCATAAGGTGGCGCTAAGTAAATATTTTTAAAAAGCTTATTAATCGCTAACAGCTTGAGGCTTTTTAAGTAAGTTTCGGAAAAACATTGGTGCAACAAATCCAGCGATAGCCGCTACCCACAAACCAATTGCAATTGGTGATGAGAATAAATAAGTCCATTCGCCATCGGATATAACCATTGCACGGCGGATTGCATCTTCCATATTACCACCCAACAATATACCCAAGATTACAGGAACAGTTGGAATATCAAGCTTACGCAAGACATAGCCAAGCGCACCAAAGGCCACCATTAATAGCAGATCAAAATAACTTCCTGAGAGCGAATAAATACCAACGAATGAAATCATCGTCACGCCAGGAAGCAAGACCCATGCAGGTACTTGCAAGACGCGTACAAATATTTTCACCATTGGAACATTCATAAATAAAAGAACAAAGTTTGAAATTAGCAAAGATGCGATAAGCCCCCAAACAACATCTGGCCTATCTGTAAACAAGGTTGGACCAGGGGTAATATTTAGCGTCATTAGCAAAGCCAATAACACTGCTGTAGTACCAGAACCTGGAACACCCAATGTTAGCATTGGCACAAGCGCACCACCTGCGGCCGCATTATTGCCAGCTTCGGGAGCCGCAATTCCTTTTGGAACTCCGGTACCAAAACCACCTTTTTCACCAGCAATAGCTTTTTCTGTCATATAAGCCATAAAACTACCAAGCGATGCACCAGCACCGGGCAAAATACCTGCAATAAACCCTACCACCGAAGAACGAAGCATAGTCCATTTGGTATCATTTATATCTTTCCAAGGTATTGTAACTTTTCCAAGTTTCACACCAATAGAGGAATCTTTTCCATGGCTTTCAATGAAGAAAAACACTTCTGCAATTGCGAACAATCCGACAATTGCCACTAGAAAATCTATGCCGTCAAACAGATGCAGATTGCCGCCCGTTAAACGCGGCAGACCAGAGCTATTATCAACGCCAATCATAGCAATGCCCAAACCAATGCAAGAAGCGATAGCCGCCTTTGCCTGATTGTTAGAAGCCATGCCGCCAAGCGTACAAAATGCTAAAAGGTAAAGTGCGAAATATTCGGCGGGGCCAAATAAATATGCAACACGCGCCAACAAAGGTGCGAGCAACATAAGGCCAATTGTTGCCAAAAACGCACCCACAAATGATGCAACACCAGACAGCACAAGCGCATCGCCTGCCCTGCCCGCCTTCGCCATAGGATATCCATCAAGCGTTGTCATTAAGGCAGGTTCATCACCTGGAATATTGAGCAAGATAGAACTTATTCGGCCACCATACATAGCGCCATAATAAACTGATGTCATAAGCACCAAGGCCGAAGTTGCATCTAACCCAAGTGTGAATGTAATTGGGATTAGAATTGCCACACCGTTTGAGGGTCCAAGCCCTGGCAATGCGCCAATAATGGTTCCTAAGAAACAGCCAACAATCGCCAACATTAAGGTAAAAGGTGAAAACGCGATTGAAAAACCTAAAGCAAGGTTTGAAAAAATATCCATATTATTTCTCTATTTTTATTCTTTAGCCCATTATCCATTTTGGAAATGCAACTAGACCAAGACCAAGCAAAAATTTAAATACTACAAACAACCCAACAGACAGACCTGCACCTGCAAGTACTGCATTTTTCGCGATTGGTGAAATTTGATAACTAAGTATGCCTGCAGTGATAGCAGTTGGAATTATAAAACCCAGTGGTTTAAGCGCCAAAGCATAGATAACCAAAACAACGATTGCAAAACCAATTGCTAGCAGCGTTTTTCCAACAGGCCAATTTGGCTCTGCATCTGGCTTTAACGCCATGTAGATACCGCAAATCACCGCTACAATTCCAATGCCAATAGGAAATGCTCTTGGGCCAACAGGGTCAGACAAAAAACTGGTCTGTATTTGAGTGGCACTTGCAATATATGCGAGTGCCACCAATGTCGCGACCAGACCGAAGATACGATCACTTGCCATTATTTTATAACGCCAATGTCTTTAGACAACTGACGCACTTCAGCAACCACTTGGTCAACATAACCTTGGAAGTCTGCACCAACTTTTGTAAACGGTGCTAGACCATTTGCTTTCATTGCCGCCTTCCACTCATCGCTATCAGCAACTTTTTGAAGCCTATCAGCCCAAGTATTAAACACTTCGTCTGAAACACCTTTTGGCACATATAGACCGCGCCAGTTAACAGCAACAACATCAAAGCCTTGCTCTTTAGCTGTTGGAATATCCTCAAAGCCAGCAATGCGTTCTTCTGTTAGAACAGCAAGAACACGAATTTCACCAGCTTTCAAAAAGCCAACGATTTCCGACATGTCGCCAGTCATAGCTTGTGTAAAGCCACCAATTGTTTGTGTAATCGCATCTGCACCACCATCAACACCAATGTATTTAACTTTGGTGATATCGGTAAAGCCAGCACGCTGTAACAACATAAGTGGTTTCAAGTGGTCAAACCCACCAACCGCAGATCCGCCAGCAAAAGTAACAGAACTAGGCTTTGCTTTAATTGCATTAATCAAATCACCAAGGTTTTTAAATGGGCTGTCTTTACCAACCACAATCACACCTGGATCAGCGCCAATTGCACCAACAAAACGTACATCGCTAGCAGTCCTGCCTGCATATGCGTCCTGAGCCAAACGTGTAGACGTTGCAGAAGACGCCGCAATGATTAAATCAGTGTCTGAGCCGCGCTCAGCAACAACGTGGTTGAACGCAAGTCCACCGCCAGCACCCGCCATATTTGTTACTTGAATTGGTTTGTCGACAACTTTTATATCGTACATAATTTTACCGATTTGACGGCAAGTAAAATCCCATCCGCCACCTGGGTTTGCAGGTGCGATACATTCAGCAGCAAAAGCAGATGTCATCATGCCCATGCTAATTACAGCACTGCCGAGCAGTGTTTTGATAGTTCTCATAGATTGTCCTCCCAAGGATATAGACTGCGTGAACCTTCACTCAGTTACACCAAAATAAGCACACAAAGCTGTCATTTAACTGACACCTTCTAATAATTGTGGGAACTGCTAGTATTGCTTACCTTGTAATCTTTCAATTACCGCGCAAAGCCGCATTCCATCTAGACAAAAATCTGGCACGTTTAACTTGGTCAAGATATGCAATTAATCCCGGCCCAATTGTAATTGGACGCAGCTGACTGCCAAGTCGTTCACGCATTGCCACTGCCGTATTTTTGCCTGTTACATTTGGATTTAAAGCTGGCAACTTAACTTCTTTCGCCATAATTGTTTGGCCTTTCTCCGACATTAAAAACGCCAAGAAGGCTTTTCCCAAATCAGCATTTCTTGCAGCTTTCGGTATCAACGCAATTCGCGACATGACAACTGTATAATCTTTTAGCATTATGATTCCCAAGTCTGGATGCTTTAAAACCCAACTCTCAGCATATGACCCTAAAATATTATACCCCATCAAGAAACGGCCATCTGCAACACGCTCAAGTATCGCTGAAGAATTAGAATATAATTTAACGCCCGCCTCGCCCAATGTTGTTACAAGATCCCAAATAGCGCGGTTATGTTCTTGATCGCGTGCTAAGAATAAAAACCCAAGACCTGAACGCTCAATATCATATGTAGCAATCTTACCGTATAATCGTGTTTCATCTGATTTTAACAGTGCGGCTAGATCTGATCTATTTTCTGGCAAGCTGCGACCTATAAAACTTGGTTTATGATACACAACAACCGATGGCTCAAATGTTAACCCATAAGCCGCACTTCTCCATTGTGCCCAATTTGGCCAGTTAGAACTAAGAGAGTTTCTAACCGTTTGCGCATAGCCATCATTCACAAGCTTAACCTGTAAATCCATTGCAGATGAAAACACTAAATCAGCAGTCGAGTTATCTTCATCGGTTTCTCTAATCACCCGTTCATAAATCTCTAAGGATTGTAGGTCATTGTAACGAACTGAAACATCCGGATTTTCTTTTTGAAAAGCCGCGATCAATGGCTTAGAAGCGTCTTCATCCAAAGACGAATACACTTTTAAAAAACGCGAATCCCCTTCTCCATTTAATGCTGGGAAAAGCGTTTCTGCACTCGCGCCAAATGGGAGCATAAAATGCAAAATTATCGATATTAAAAAGACAAAATTACGAACCAAAGTTTTTCTTTCTCAAAAAAGTTGTAAGCCTGCGCCAATTTGTGTTTAAGCTGATTTAGGAGATAGCATGCGTATTTTAATCGTAGAAGACAACTTAAAACTTGCAAATGGTCTAAAACTACTACTTACAGACAGCGGTTATGGCATCGATATTGTAGGTGACGGAGAATCTGCATTAGCGGCCGCATTAGCTCTAAATTACGACCTAATTATTCTTGACCTAAGTCTACCAGACATTAGTGGTTTAAAGGTTTTAGAAGGCATTAGGGCCAAAAAAAATGCTGTTCCGGTTTTAATTCTCACAGCCCGTGGTAGCCTTGATGACCGTATAAAAGGCCTTGATATTGGCGCTGATGATTACATGTCAAAACCTTTTGAATGGAGCGAGTTAGAAGCCCGAGTAAGAGCACTTTTAAGACGCTCTCTTGCCGTTAAAACTTCTCGACTTGAATTTGGAAACATCAGTTTAGACTTAAAAGGCAATCAAGTTCTAGCAAACAAGGAGGCAATTGACATTCCTGCACGCGAAATAAATGTATTGCGCGAGTTGATGATGGCCAACGGTAGGATCATCTCTAAAAGCCGAATTATTGAATCGCTAAGTAGCTTTGACGACGACATAAGCGAGAACGCAATTGAGCAATATATATCACGGTTACGCAAGCGAATTTCTAGTTACGGTTTGACCATTAAAACCGCGCGCGGCCTTGGATATTTCCTCCAAATTACAAAGAGCTAAAACCAATATGGCCATTACAAAATGAACTCATATTCCCTACGTCATCGTCTTTTAATGTGGTTGTTACTTCCGCTTTTAGCGATTGGTTTAGCCGCATTATTAGATACCTATAATTCTGCAAGACAAACAGCTGATGAAATTTCAGATCGAGTTTTAGCAGGATCTGCACTGGCGATTGCCGAAAGAATATTCGTAAATGACGATGGAAAATTAGACGTAGACATACCCTATGTTGCGCTAGAAATGCTAACTTCTGCTGAAGATGATCGCGTTTTTTACATACTCGAGGGAGCAAACAACCTGTTCGTTACAGGCTATCGAAAGCTTGATATTCCAACCTCATTTGATCGCGTAGAAAATGATATTCAATTTGTAAATTCTACTTTCAAAGGGTTTCCAATTCGCCTTGCAGTGCTTAAAAATGCTGCTTCCTCTTCTACAATTTCTTTAGATTATCGCCTAGCAATTGCCGAGACCACCAATGCTAGAAACAAAATGGCTCGCGATATTTTGGTGCGTTCTGCAGCAAGGCAAGGCTTGTTAATTTTAACTGCAATCATCGCAGTTTGGTTAGCAGTATCAAGAGCGTTATTGCCCTTGTATAAAATACGGGACGCAATTGGCAGGCGTAGCACAGATGATTTGCGACCTATTTTACACCGCGTACCAATAGAAATTGAAGGGCTAGTTTCAACCACCAATGACCTTTTAAGCAGAATAGGAACCAATGTTACTGCCCTTAAAAACTTCACAACAAATGCCAGCCATCAGCTTCGAACACCGCTTACCGTAATGCACACCCATGTAGAATTAGCCAAACGTTCTAAAGATAAAAAGACCCGAGATGAAGCGTTAAATCATATTGATGATGCGGTAAAAGATGCAGAAAAAGTTGTTTCTAGGTTACTGGTTCTCGCCCGCATGGATTCAGCAGTTTCTCAAAATTTACAAAAGACAAATTGTGATATTTCTGCTGTTGCAAAGAACATTTGCACCGATTTCATATCTCAAACGCATGCATTAGACATCGATTTGGGCTTCGAAGGCGATGAGAATGTTCAAGTAATAGGCGATGAAATACTATACGGTGAGATGCTGAAAAACCTAATTGATAACGCTATAAAGCATGCTGTAAAAGCCAACGATACGTACCTTAAAATTACAGTTAGATGTGAACAGAGCCAAGATCAATGCATTCTTCAAGTTGAAGACAATGGCATTGGCCTAACGAACGAACAAAAAACAAATCTAATGAAGCGTTTTTCGCGTGGGGATAATGCATCGGACGGGCTTGGCATTGGCCTTCCAATCGCACGAGAAATTGCCGAGTTGTTTGGTGGCACTTTAAGCCTTTTAAACTCATCGACTAACACACAAGCTGATACAGGTTTGATCGTTCAAATAAGATTACACTTATCAGGCGCTCTAATTAGGCGCTCGTTAAAATAACACCTTCACGTAATTGCAAATATTGCATCAATTTCAACCGCCGCATTAAGCGGAAGAGAAGTAACGCCAACTGCCGCCCTTGCATGAATGCCTTTCTCGCCCAATGCTTCGCCAATAAAATCAGATGCGCCATTTATAACAATGTGATGATTGGTAAAGTCAGACGTACAAGACACAAAGCCACCAAGACGAACGCATTGTTTAATGCGGCTTAAATCTCCATCACAGGCAACTTTAACCTGCGCCAAAATATTTATCGCACAAGTTCGCGCCGCCAATTGTGCATCTTCAATTGAAACACCATTACCCAAATGTCCTGTTAATTCTAAAATGCCATTGGTCATTGGCAATTGTCCTGAAACGATGACCAAATCACCTTGACGCATGAACCCTACATAGCTTGCGGCTGGCTTTGGTGGCTCTGGCAGAACGATGCCCATTTCTGCCAATTTAGCTGTAATTGTATCTGTCATTTAGTTTCTCCAAATACGATTGAATAATTAAATTATCTTACTATACTTTTTGCTGGCGAGCACTAACAATAGCATATCATAATTAGTAGTTTGACGCTCACAAGGTAAGGAGCCTATTCATGCGATATCCAAAAATTACCGACTGGGACGATGCTTACGAAAACCCAGCACACATTCCAAATGCTGAAACCATTAGAAAATCATGGCCCAAACTTGCAAACCAATTTAGAAAGAAATTGGTCAAAAAAAGCCGCGCCCAACTCGACATTCGTTATGGCAAAAAGCCACGCAATTTACTGGATATTTTTCTCCCAGAGAAAAAACCAAAAGGTCTGGTTGTCTTTATTCACGGCGGTTATTGGCGCAGATTCTCTAAAGATATATTCTCCCATTTAGCACAGGGCGCATTGGATAAAGGTTATGCAGTCGCCATGCCATCTTATACACTATGCCCAGACATTAAGCTTAGCGGCATTACAAAAGAAGTAGGCGGCGCTATCAACCACGCGGCAAAACTTATCAAGGGCGACATTTATATCGTCGGTCATTCTGCTGGCGGACATTTGGCATCACGCATGATTTGTAAAAATACACCGCTAAAATCCAGCGTTCAAAAACGCATTCAAAATACCATTAGCATTTCAGGTGTGTCTGACCTTAGACCGCTCTTAAGCATTA
Organism: Hyphomicrobiales bacterium; assembly: GCA_002400845.2. Taxonomy (GTDB): domain Bacteria; phylum Pseudomonadota; class Alphaproteobacteria; order Rhizobiales; family Rhizobiaceae; genus Salaquimonas. The sequence goes on along the minus strand of NVRK02000106.1, from coordinate 257 downwards.
ATGTAAATGACGATCTTAAACTAACCGCAAAAGAAGCAAATGCTGACAGCCCTGCACTTTTATTGCCTATGAAAAACGCCAAACTCACCTGCTGGGTAGGCATGAGCGAGCGCTCAGAATTCATCCGCCAAAACGCATTACTTGCAAACATTTGGCATGGCCTTGGCGCAGACATTACCTTGATCGAAGAACAAAACACCAACCACTTTACGGTTGTTGACGGGCTTATGGATAGCGAGAGTGATATTGTGCGGCAG
>NVRK02000105.1 GCA_002400845.2 Hyphomicrobiales bacterium | reverse complement strand
CCGCACTTTGGTCACCACGCTTACCAAACGCATGTCCGAAGACCTGACAGAATATTTACACGAAAACGGCATTCGTGTGCGCTACATGCATTCTGATATTGATACGCTTGAGCGCATAGAAATTTTACGCGATTTGCGCCTTGGTGCGTTTGACGTTTTGGTCGGCATCAACTTGTTGCGCGAAGGATTAGACATTCCAGAATGTGCATTGGTGGCAATTTTAGATGCGGATAAAGAAGGCTTCTTGCGCTCTGAAACATCGCTGGTTCAAACCATTGGCCGCGCCGCGCGTAACGTAGACGGCAAGGTGGTGCTTTACGCCGACCGCATGACAGGTTCTATGGAACGCGCAATTGCCGAAACCAATCGCCGCCGCGCCAAGCAAGAAGAATACAATCTTGCCAATGGCATCACGCCGCAATCAATCAAGTCAAACATTGCCGATATTTTGGGCAGTGTTTACGAAAAAGATCACGTCACTGCAGACATTGGCCTTGCAGAAGAGGGCGCGTTGGTTGGCAACAACTTGGCTGTGCATTTAGAGAGCTTAGAAAAAGAAATGCGCGATGCGGCAACGGACTTAGATTTTGAGACCGCAGCTCGCCTGCGCGACGAAATCAAACGCCTGCGCGAAGTTGAAATGGCGGTGGCAGACGACCCACTTGCCAGAGACATTGGTATTGAAAATACTCAGGCAAAGCGCAAGGCAGGCGCTTCAGGTAAGAAACAAGGGTTTCGAAAGAATACGCTTGATGAGATGACGGTTGGAATAACTGAGAAGCCCGTGCTGAAATAGGGGGCTTAATAATCCGCCTTCTTGTCTGGTTGATAAAATATATTATTCCCTTTATTGATTTATTCAATCGGGGATGATTCTAAATAATGGCGAAGCAACAGCGAATACGTGATCCACTTCATGATTTGATTGAATTTGACGATAGTGATTTTGAACAATTTTTGTGGTCTCTTATTGATACTCGTGAATTTCAGCGTCTACGAAGAATAAAACAATTAGGATTTTCTGAACTTGTTTATCCTGGGGCTACGCACACTAGGTTTATTCATAGTGTAGGTGTGTTTCATACCGCGAGAGATTTGTTGAAAACCATTGAGAACAAAATTACTGATATTGATGAAGACAGAGCTAAAGTTGCTCTAACAGCTGCGCTTGTTCATGACCTCGGGCATGGGCCTTTTAGCCATGCATTTGAAGAAGCCACTAAGGCCCTAGACGCGGATATAGCAAAACAAGAGAAGCGGCAATCAATTAAAACAAAAAAGCATGAACATTGGACATCTGATATTTTACTGGGTGATACAGAGGTATCTGCCAAATTGAATAAAATGGGTGATAGGTTCCAAAATGATGTTGCTAATTTACTAACTTCCGAGATTCCAAAAGATATCTATGCTGCGGTAGTTTCAAGTCAATTTGATGCTGATCGTCTTGATTATATACGTAGAGATAGAATGATGACTGGAGCTCAGCATGGCGGTTTTGACTACTCTTGGCTGTTAGCCAATCTTCAGATTAGCAGTATCCCACTTGCAGTAGATAATAAAGATTATTCCAAAGTTGATAGCCTTGTAATTGGACATAAAGCAATTCAAGCAGCAGAATCCTATGTTCTTGGTTTGTTTCAAATGTATTTTGCTGTATACTTTCATAAAACGACTCGATCAGCGGAAAAAATGCTGGTAGCAATTCTGCGTAGAGTGGGAAAGTTGATAAGCGAGGGTATGCTTGCTAAAACAGGGTTGGTTAATACGAATCCGATTGTCCTATTCATCAAGAAGCGTGATTTGAGTTCTTATGTACAGACTGATGACTTTATTATATGGGGAAGCCTTTCTGTACTATCTTCTTGTGATGATGATATTCTGAAAGAGCTAGCTACTAGGTTGTTAAAACGTGATTTGTACAAAGTAATTGATGTGACAGAAATTTTGGATGGAAACGCAGTTAAAATTGCTAATTTTAGAATTGCTATGGGAGATGCTGTTAATAGTAACCACTTTGAAGAATTCGAAATTCTTGAAGATCATGTAAGTAGGGATCCTTACAAATTCAAAGAGTATGGTTCATCTGACGCGCTTTCGAAAATTCATGTTTTAGCACCTAATGGAAAAGATTTGATGGATTTGGCTGATTGTTCAGAGGTTGTTAAGGCTTTAGGTAAAAAATCATTATTTAGAATTTACACTCGTGATGATAATGCAAGTAAAAAAATAATGGACATTTTAGGAGGATTGTTATGACTATATCTGCTGGCTCTGTTGCAAAAATTGTAGTGTTGAATGGTGGGGGATTGGTTGGAAAAACTAGATTTCACAAGACAGCCTATTTTCTTGAAGAGTTTGGCGTGGGTTTTGGCTTTAGTTTTGAGTATTACCATTTTGGTCCGTATAGCAAAGATCTTTCTGTCTCGTTGATTGATGCAAATGCCTTGGATTTTATTTCGGAGGATTTTGAACGCACTCAACAGGGCGCCATATATTCTGTTTTTAAATCAAGTATTGATGGGGGAGAAGATGAAAGCGATGAATTACGTAGTAAAATTTTAGCTAAATTGGGTGATTATGATTCTGTCATTTTAGAATTAGCTGCGACTGCTGATTTTCTCGCCAAAAGTGGTTATGAAAATAATTCTTGGGAAGAAACAAAAAATAGAAAACCTGAAAAATCTACTGATGAACGAATTCAAAGAAGTAAAGAACTTCTGGAAGAGTTGAATAATTTGCATTAGAAACGCTATTTGAAATTTGTTGTAAACGATTTTCCGCCATCCTCGGGCTTGACCCGAGGAGCCATGCCGTCTTCCATAGCCTCCCATGCCACTTGAATTCACATCACGGAATAGATCCTCAGATGTGCGGCGTTGCCTTCTCTGAGGATGACGTTTTTAGTGAAAATACATACCCCTCATGGTGAGCCTGTCGAACCATTGGGCGCTCAGTTGTTGCCGCCTATCCTTCGACAGGCTCAGGATGAGGGGTGAACAAGTCGCTCAGGATGAGGTGGGAAGTTTAATCAAAATCAATAACTAAACTTAAAATTCTAATACACTTTTGTAGCATTATATATGCCAAACTACCCGTCAAACACCGCGCCAATTTCATCAACACCACCACCTAAAAAATACGCTTTGCCTATCCACACAACTTCTATATAGTTGCGTTGAGACAAGGTTACTTGTCTTGGGGCATAGTAACCTCGCCAAAAGCGGCCAGTGCGGGCCGTAACAGCACTTCCTAACCAGCTTTGGTCGGGGAGGCTGTGACGTATGTCCAAGGCTTTCGAGCCCAAAGGTCATAGCGGTCGGCTTTTGGCGACTTACTAACTCCCCGACTGCTGAGGTTTTCTTCAGCGGTCGTTTTCATTTTTGATCGCTCAAATCTTGCACATCCCTAGGCTAGTCGCCATGGTTTGCGTACAGTGTATACGTGCGGTTTGGTGTTTGCGAGATTTCTATTCGCCCTCATGGTGAGCCTGTCGAACCATTGGGCGCTCAGTGGTTGCCGCCTATCCTTCGACAAGCTCAGGATGAGGGGTGAACAAGGCGCTCAGGATGAGGGGTGAACATGGCGCTCAGGATGAGGGGAGAACAATGCGCTCAGGATGAGGAATTGGCACGCGGCTCTTAACTTTTCGACATGATGGATCGAAGCGTTAATCACCTTTACCAGCCCCAAAGTCTTCTAAGTTTTTAGGACATCTAATTTGAAGTAGGTTGCAAATATTTTTATCACAATAGGGGGGTGGAAAGTTTTGCAAACTGTGCTTATCTGCTTCTTAAGGGAAGGGGCGTCCTCTCCCTTATTTTAATTTTGTTTTAAAAATATTGGAGAATAATATGAGTGTAGCACGCGTAACCGAAGTAATTTCATCTTCTAAAAAAAGCTTTGACGATGCTTTGACCCAAGGCGTTAAACGCGCATCAAAAACGTTGAAAAATGTTGAAGGCGCTTGGATTAAAGATCAAAAAGTGGTTATCAGAAAAGGCAAGATTGTTGAGTATCGCGTCGTGATGAAACTTACATTTGTTTTAGATAAATAATCGATCCGACAAATTTTTATAAAAATGCGTCATGCCGGTTGCCCATAAGGCTGGGTTGCCGGTATGCAGAATTACTTTGTATTGTCTCGTAAAGAAATGGATCGCGAATAGCCCGATTATCAGTGCTTAGCTGAGCCTGTCGAACCATTGGGCGCTCAGTGGTTGCCGCCTATCCTTCGACAAGCTCAGGATGAGGGAGGGAAGGAACTGGATGAGAAGCGGTACTAATCAAGCCTTATCAAATTCCCAAACAGTCTTCTGGCTAAACGGCGTTTCAGGTGAAATCATAATCGATGGAAAACCAGCTTGATTAGGTGCATCGGGCCAGCCCTGCGGTTCAAGTGCTACGCCAGCATAAGGGGTAAGAGGGCGCGTACTGCTATCAAGCAAATCCACTTTATTCATAAAGCTTGCCGTATAAACTTGCAGGCCAGCGGCATTGCTGTGAAGCGTAAGCGTGTTGCCGCTTTTGCCGATAAGTTTGGCAATCGGCACAATATTGTTAGGGTCGTTAACAGTAGAGTTGTTGAGGCAATAATTGTGATCGATGCCAGGGTGTTCAATATCGCCCAGAACTTTTCCCTTACTTTCCGCATTGCGTAAATCAAAAGCATGTCCATTTAGCGTTTCTTCGCCCGTTGGTATTTGCATGTCGTCGACTGGCAAATATGTGTCGCTATTAATTTCTAAAATTTGTGTCTTAATCGTGCTGTCTTTATGAGGTGATTGCGGGTCCATATTCCAATAAGAATGGTTGGCTAAATTCATTGGTGTTGGTGCGTCTGTTGTCGCAGTAAGATGAAGTTTAAGTGAAGAACCTTCGACACTAAACTGCGCAGTTAAAACGCGATTGCCCGGCAAGCCACAATCCATATCAGGCAGTTCGATTTGAAATGTTACAGCGCCATCTGTTTGTTCAACAACGTCCCATTCCCGCACAGCTGTTCCATTTGGGCCGCCATGCAGACTTGTAACTTCACGCTCGTTAGGTGGGATTTGATAAACCTTACCATCAATGATGATTTGACCATTCACAACGCGGTTGGCAACAGGGCCAACAATCGCGCCAAAATATCTTAGTGTTTTATCATAATCAGCTTCGTTATTAGTACCCAACGTAAAACCATGTTCGACTCCTTTCAGGCGCACATCTGTAAGCGTAGCACCGCGCTTGATGAATTTGGCGGTAAGCACCTCGTTGGAAATCGTAATCATTTTGCATCTCAATTTGAATTTTGTGGGTTTTACATCATGCATCTGTGGCAGGAACATGGTTATTAATAATCTAATCGTTTTAACTTTGCATAGCTTTGTGTCAACCATCATTGCCGCATGGAAAATCTTAATTAAGCCGCTATAAGAATAACCACGTGAGAATCTATAGCAAAGAAGCGGAAAATAGTATGTCCAAACAATTAGTTTCATTTAACGAGTTTTTAGTGGCCAACAAAACAAGCGCCTCGTTAGTGCAATTGTTAGAGCAAATCACCTTGGCTTCGATAGCTATTTCGGATCATTTAAAGGTCGGCGCAATCAATGATATTTTGGGCAGTGCTGGCAGTGATAATATTCAGGGCGAAGTGCAAAAGAAGCTTGATATTATAGCCAATGATGAATTCGTGAAATATTGCTCGACCGTTCCAAATGTAGCCGCACTTGTTTCGGAAGAAGTTGAAGAAATCTATTGGCTAAAAGATGATCCACAATCAGAAGATTTGATCGTATATTTTGATCCGCTAGACGGCTCTTCAAATTTAGATGTAAATCTCTCTGTAGGGTCTATTTTTTCAATCAGTAAAATTGGTGATGATTTTGATAAATCAAATGAGTTGAGCATTTTGCATGTCGGTAACAAACAAATTTGCGCAGGTTATACGGTTTATGGTCCATCAACTTCACTGGTTGTGACAACTGGCAATGGCGTAGATGGGTTTACATATGACGAAAAATCTAAACAGTTCATTCTTTCACATAAGCAAATGACAGTGCCAAATGAGACGGGTGAATATGCGATCAATACATCGTACTATCAGTTTTGGGATACACCAATTAAGCGTTATGTCGATGAGTGCGTTGCGGGTGTAAATGGGCCACGTGGCAAAAAATACAACATGCGCTGGACCGCTTCTATGGTCGCAGATGTACACCGTATTTTGGTGCGTGGTGGCGTTTTCATGTATCCAAAAGATGCGAACAATCAAAAGGCTGGCGGAAAATTGCGTTTAATGTATGAGGCAAATCCAATGTCTTATTTGATTGAACAAGCAGGCGGCGCAGCCTCAACTGGGTATGAACGCATTATGGATGTTACGCCAACTTCTCCCCACCAACGTGTTGCTGTCTTGTTGGGTTCTAAAGCAGAGATTGAAGTATTGAATCAATATCATAAAGAGGCTGAGTAACTTAGTTACTGATTTAGTCGCTGTGTAACTGGGTGATTAACTTGAAATTTATGTTTGCCGTTCAAAAGTGATATAGGAATTTATTAATTAATTCATTGCTGTTTTGGAGCGGGAAAAATGAAGGTTGATAGTGTTGTAAGTGAGCCAATTAAGGGCCAAAAACCTGGCACTTCTGGTTTGCGAAAAAAGACGCGACAATTCATGGAACGCGGATTTTTAGAAAATTTCGTTCAGTCTATTTTTAGCGCTACAGGTGGCGCAAAGGGTAAGTCATACGTTGTTGGCGGCGATGGTAGGTTTTTTAATAAGCAAGCAATTCAAATTATCATAAAAATGGCAGCTGCTAATGGTGCAGCGAAATTAATTATTGGTCAAGACGGTTTGCTCGCAACGCCAGCCGCATCTCATTTAATTAGACTGAACAAAACAGATGGTGGATTAATTTTATCAGCTAGCCATAATCCAGGTGGCATAGATCAAGATTTTGGCATCAAATTTAATACGCCAAATGGTGGTCCTTCTGCACAGCGCATCACAGATGCAATTTATAATTTTACAAAAACTATCTCTCAATATTTCATTGTAAATGCAGATGATATTGATTTATCAAAAATTGGCATTACGCATTTAGGTAATATGAAAATTGAGATTGTCGATCCAGTTTCTGATTACAAAGATCTTATGGAAACGCTCTTTGACTTTGATAAAATCAAGGCATTATTCGCGTCAGGCTTTTCTATGCAATTTGATGCGATGCATGCGGTTACAGGTCCATACGCGAAAGCCATTTTAGAAGACTGTTTAGGCGCGCCAAAAGGAACTGTGATAAATGGAATTCCGTTACCCGATTTTGGTAATGGGCATCCAGATCCAAATCCAGTTTGGGCGAAGCCCTTAGTCGATTTTCTGATGAGCGAAGAAGGACCAGATTTTGGCGCGGCATCAGATGGTGATGGCGATCGAAATATGATTTTAGGTAAGGGTATTTATATAACCCCATCAGACAGTTTGGCTGTGCTGGCGGCAAATATACATTTAGCCAAAGGTTATACAAAGGGCATCAGCGGCATTGCGCGCTCTATGCCTACAAGTGGTGCAAGTGACAGAGTTGCAAAGGCGTTGGGTATTGAGTGTTATGAGACACCAACGGGCTGGAAATTCTTCGGCAATTTGTTAGATGCTGGCAAGGTTGGCATTTGCGGTGAAGAAAGCGCTGGCACAGGCTCAGATCATGTTCGCGAAAAAGACGGGCTTTGGGCGGTGCTTTTGTGGCTCAATATTTTGGCAGTACGCAAGCAGTCCGTTGCAGAAATTATGCAAGAACATTGGAGTGTTTTTGGCCGCAATTATTATTCACGCCATGATTATGAAAATCTAGATACAGCAACAGCCAATTCGTTGATTAATGCGTTGATTGAGAAAATAGCGAATTTAAAGGGGCAGGAATTTTGCGGACTGAAAGTAATTGCTGCGGATGATTTTTCGTATAACGATCCCGTTGATAACTCGCTTAGCAGTAACCAAGGCATCCGCATCTTTTTTGAAGGAGAGGCAAGGGTAGTCCTTCGTCTTTCAGGTACGGGCACGCAGGGCGCAACGCTAAGAGTTTATTTGGAGCAATACACTTCTCAAGATGGAGACCATAGTCTTGATCCACAAATTGCACTTAAAGCAGTAATTGATGCTACAAATGCGTTGGTAAAGATTGAGCATTATACGTCACGAAAATTTCCAGACGTTACGACTTGAATACATTTGTAATTTAATTTCTAGTATAGATTGTAGTCGGTTGCAGAGCAGTTAAGGCGAACATGCCCAAATCTGGTTCGATCACCCCAACAACTTTGATCGGAAAATTGGGCATGCCCATTTTCCATCACAGCGATTTACAGGGTTTTGCCGTAAATCTATAAATCTTACGTGTCGTTATTTTTGTTACGAAAAGATATGCCTGATGCCAGGCCTTTAGAGGGTATATTACTAGTGAAATAGCCGTTATTTGGAGGTGGTTGATTTTATTATCACGCTCCAAATTTTCTTTTGAGTTATATGCGCAACCCAGTGCTGGTATCAAAAAAGTGCGCACGATCTTTTTCTAGATTGAAGTAGAGTGTGCCGCCACGGTTCACTTCAGGTGCTTCATCCATTTTAACAGTAAAGTTGAAACCATTTTCATCCGTTAGGTGGGCAATTACAATGTCACCCAATTGTTCAATTAAATCTAGTTTTCCAGAAACAATAGATGACGCTTTTTGACAGCTAACCAAATGCTCGGGCCGAATGCCGACGGTAATTTTCGCCGCATTGCTACCAGCTTTTAGTTTTTTAGTATCACCAATGCTAACAACACCTTTTGATGCATCGCATTTGAACAGGTTCATTTTTGGACTACCAATAAAAGACGCAACAAATAAATTGTTAGGCTTGTTGTATAGATCCATTGGCTTGCCGATTTGCTCAATAAGGCCTTTGTTTAAAACTACAATCTTATCAGCAAGTGTCATTGCTTCCACTTGGTCATGGGTCACATAAATCATGGTTGCTTGAAGACGCTCATGCAGTTTTGCAATTTCAATTCTTGTTTGGCCACGCAATGCAGCATCCAGATTTGAAAGTGGCTCATCAAATAAAAATACTTCAGGATCGCGCACAATAGCGCGGCCAATTGCAACACGCTGGCGTTGTCCACCAGAAAGTGCCTTGGGTGTACGATCAAGATATTCTGTAATTTGAAGCGTTTCAGCAGCTTCACGCACACGGCGATCAATCTCAGCTGGGTCAGTCTTCGCCTGTTTAAGGCCAAATGCCATGTTTTTATAAACGGTCATATGTGGATATAGCGCATAGGTTTGGAACACCATTGCAACACCGCGTTTAGACGGCGAAATATCGTTAATTAGACGGTCTCCAATTTTAATCTCGCCAGAGGTGATTTCTTCAAGTCCAGCAATCATTCGAAGTAGGGTAGATTTACCACATCCAGAAGGCCCAACGAAAACCACAAATTCTCCGTCCAAAATCTCTAAATCAATACCGTGGATTACATCTACGTCGCCATACGATTTTTTGACTTGCTTAATGTCTACAGTGGCCATTTTTGCTCCAATGCTTTTATTTCTGATTTTAAGATTTCTTTAAAACGCGGATATTCCACCGCAACGGACCCCCAAAGCATTTCACTGCTCACAAAGGGGGTGTAATCTGCATGACCCAATAGCGGCTTAAGGTGTTCGCTATAGGGTTCAATATAGTTGAATTTCATACTGCCATTATAAATCTTATTCGAAAACACATACCAGCTCGCGATTGATCGAATAGCGTGGCTCGGCTCAATGCCCATTTCAAAATTACGCTTAATGGTTGGTAAAATGAAAATAGGAAATTTGTTAAAGCCATCGGTACAAATACGTTCGATTGAATCTGAAATATATTTATTGCTAAAGCGCTTTGTTATTTCAGCTAGATATTCTGTTTTAGAAAATGGTAAATAGTCTGGAAGGGCAGGCAGTACCTCTGCCTCAAACCCATTAAAGTGTTCTCGCAACTTTGGATCAGCCAAGGCCTCATCATAAGTTTCAAAACCTTCTAAAGCACCTAGATAAGTGAGGCAGGTATGCCCACCATTAAGGACGCGTATTTTGGTTTCTTCATAGGCTTCAACATCTTTGGTAATGGTAACCCCAACTGTGTCTAACTTAGGGAAATCAGACTTAAAGTTATCTTCAATTACCCATTGGATGAAATCTTCAGCCAGAACAGTCGCGCTGTTTTTTATACCAAACAGTTGTTCCGTTTCTACGCTATGTTCTGGGTCTGGCTTTGGCGTAATTCTATCTACCATACAGGCTGGAAAACTTGCATTGTTCTCGACCCAGCTTAATAAAACCGCATCGTCTACAGCTTTTAAATAAAGCTTAAAGTTTTTTTCAAGCACATGTCCATTATGGCGAATATTATCACAGCTAAGAATAGTAATTGGCCCAGCACTTGAGTTCATGCGCTGTGTCAACGCACCTTTTAAATAGGCATAAATAGAACTTTTAGCAGTGCCATTAATTTCAGATGAAATTACATCGTTGGCTTCATCCAGCGTGCCTTCGCTGTCTAAATAATAACCGCTCTCAGTCACGGTCATGGTTATTAGTTTGACGCTTGGCGACTTCACCAAATCTTGCGCTTCGTTTTGGTGTGTCGACCAATCCACAAATTTTAGATGCGCGCGTAACAAATGATCCTGTCGCTCGTTATCTGCCGACATGGTTTTGACGACATAGCCTTCTTCATTTGTTGAAGCTTGAGCAAAAGCATTTGAATCTGCACCACGCAAATTAACCCCAGCAATACCCCAATTCAAGTCGCCAGTTTTTTCCATGTACTGGTCAATGTAAAATGCCTGATGTGCACGATGAAACGCGCCATAGCCGACATGCACAATACCTATTGAACATTCGTCTTTTTTATATGTTGAGGCTTGTAATAAGTTAGATACTTGCGAATTCACAGCACGACCTCCTCAGGTCTTTGTGCATTAGGCGATAGGTTAGAGCGTGCATGATCTCGGTATTCACTTGGTGTCATATTTTTCATTTTCAAAAAATGTCTGTTAAAATTAGCTAGGTTTTGAAAGCCAACATCATAGCAAATTGAAGAAACTTGCTCTTCGGTTTCAAATAGCATTACGCAGGCCTGCCCAATGCGAACCCTATTTATAAATTCGATAAATCTATTGCCCGTTACCGATTGAAAGTTTCGTGAAAAACTGGTTTCACTCATGCCAGACAAAGAAGAAGCTTTCGCAAGGGGTAAATCCTGTGCGCAGTTTTCAACAATCATATCGACGATCTCACCGATTTTTGTGTGTTTAGAACTATTTGCTTCAACTTGGTTCAGCTTTACAACAGAGAGCGTTTTTTTGTCTTGATGTGCATTAAGTTTGTTTAAAAAAGATAAGAACCTAAGCACTTGATCTGGTCCGCGCATATCACGTAATGCAGCAAATTCTTGCTTGGCAAATTCAAAATCAAAATTGAAAAATTCAACACCCGATTGTGAAAGCTCTAATAGATTAGAAAAATCTCTAAACTCACTAAAGCCTTTCATCAGTTGGTCCATACGCTCTTGTTTGAACAAAATCACCATGTCGCGCTCGGCTATTGGCTCAACATAAGTTTCATCGGTTACCCAATTATGGGGAAGGTTAGGGCCTACCAAATACATACAACCAGCTTCAAAGTTTCCAATATAATCACCCACAAAGGCTTTGCCGCGTGAGGCTAATATTAAATGTAATTCGTATTCTGCATGTGAGTGCCATCTGCAAAGTTGAGAGGGCCAACCATGTTCTAAATATCGAATACTGCGATTGCCAGCTTCAAAAACTTCTAACTCTGGTGAGATAATTGACATGGCTACCTCAATACATTTCCACCATCAACATTGATGGTTTGAGCTGTGATATATGAAGATTGTTGGCTCGCAAGAAAAACAGATGCCTTTGCGATCTCATTGGGATTACCCATATAACCAAGAGGAACGGCTTGTCCGACCAAGCGCTTCTTCTCGCCAATCTCTAAATTTTCAAATTTTGCAAATAGAGCATCTACATCTTTCCACATTGGCGTATCAATGACCCCAGGAGAAATTGCATTCACACGTATTTTGTGAGGCGCCAAGGCCAATGCCGCAGATTGGGTATAACTAATGATAGCAGCCTTTGTTGCGCAATAATGTGCAACCAATGCTTCACCGCGATGACCAGCTTGGCTAGCCATGTTTATGATAGAGCCATGCGTGCCATTCTTCACCATTGTTTTGCCAGCCGCTTGCATTAGTAAGTAGGCAGAGCGCACATTTAAACCAAACAATTTATCATATTGAGCAAGGTCTGCTTCTAACACATTGCCCATGCCAAAAAGGGCGGCATTGTTTACCAACACATCCAATTTGGATTGCATTATCCAATCTTCGCAAGCTGAAAGGCCATCTTGCGACAATAGGTCGAAGGGCTGATAGGAAAATTTGTCTCTAGAAACATCTTCCTTTGAAAGAGATGCATTAGATGCAATGTCGGTCGCCATGACGCTAGCGCCAAGAGCCAAAAAGTGATCGCAAATGCTCTGCCCGATGCCGCCATTGGCACCTGTGACCACGCATATTTTTCCTGCAAGATTAATTGGCGCAGCATCAAGATGGTTCATTTCACCGCTCCAAATGTTAGGCCTTGAACCAGTTGCTTTTGACACAACCAACCAAATACTACGATCGGTGCGCAAGCCAACGTTGATACAGCCGATAGCTTCGCCCAGAACAAGCCTTCAGGACTTGAGAACGATGCAACAAGCGCGGTTAGGGTTCCCCCATCTGCTGATGTCAGATTGATTGACCAAAATGCCTCATTCCAGCAAAGTACAATACTAAGCAGTGCAGTTGATGCGATGCCACCCCATGAAAGAGGTAGTACAATATCTTTAATTTCTGAAAAAGTAGACGCACCATCCATACGGCTAGCTTCTAAAATTTCACGTGGAATTTCTTTAAAGTAGGTGAACAATATCCACATAATAATTGGCAGATTGATTAAGGCATAAATAATAATCAACACAATTTGGGTATCCAACAAACCAAATTTTTGCGCGATCAAATAGATTGGTAGTAATACGCCAACAGCTGGTAGCATTTTGGTAGAAAGCATCCAAAGCAAAATGTCTTTGGTATATTTACCGGGTGCAAATGCCATGGAAAATGCGCTTGGAATGGCAATAATCATTGCCAAAAATGTTCCACCAAAACTGGTGGCTACAGAGTTCCACGCATATTTTACATAATCGGTTCGTTCTTGAACCAAAGTGTAGTTTTCCAACGTCGGTTCAAATATCAATGTTGGGGGAACTGCAATTGCTTGTAGTTCTGTTTTAAAGCTGGTTAGCACCATCCAGAAAATTGGAAAGAAGAACAGTAATGCTATTGTCCATGAGGCAAAGACTGCTGAACCATCTTTTATACGATTTATAGTTTTATCATCCATGATCTTACACCATTAAACTTTTGCCGACGATGCGGATTAGAAAGAACGCGACAATGTTAGCGAGAATAATCGCAAACACACCGCCTGCACTTGCTACCCCAATGTCAAATTGTAGAAGCGCTTGTGAAAATATTAAGAAAGCCAGATTGGTACTTGCAAAGCCCGGGCCGCCACCTGTGGTAACAAATATTTCTGCGAAAATTGACAGGTGAAAAATCATTTGGATCATGATGACAACCGCGATAGGGCGCGCCAAATGAGGCAGCGTTAGGTTATAAAATCTTGCCCAAAAACCTGCACCATCAAGAATAGCAGCTTCTTTTTGTTCGCCGTCTTCACTTTGCAGCGATGTCATAAATATTAGGATTGCAAATGGTGTCCACTGCCAGCTTACCATTATGATAATGGATAAGAGCGGAAAATCTGTAAGCCAATCAACGGGTTCTTGCCCAAAGGTATGAGATATAACGGCGAACAAGCCATAGATTGGGTTCATCATCATGTTTTTCCAGATCAGTGCATTCACTGTTGGCATAATAAAAAATGGTGAGATCAGCATGACACGAACCAGTCCGCGTCCAAAAAATGGGCGATTGATTAATACTGAAACGGCTAAACCTAAAACCACCGAGATGAAAAGGATAGAACTAACCAGTATTAAAGTGTTGTTTAATGCTGGCCAAAATGCTGGGTCTGTGTAAAAGAATTCGTAATTTTCAAGGCCAATAAATCCTGAGCGCTCTGGATAAAGCAGATGATATCGAATGGTCGAAAAGTAGACAGTCATCCCCAAAGGCACAATCATCCATAACAGTAGAACGATTATACTTGGTCCTTGCAAAAATCTTGTAAGTGATTTGTTCATGGCTCAATCTTTTTAAATTGGATTTCAGATAAGCATTTTGTGAGTGCATTTTAAAAGTGTGTCTTTAAAGTGCGTCTTAATTATTTATCGGCAACGCTACTTATTTTTTTGGTGTTGCAAACGAGTAAGTGATAAGTAAGTTAAAGGGGAAAGGCTAACTCTCCCCCAACTTATTAGTCGTGGGAGTACCGACTATTTGTAGTAACCACCTTTTTTCATTGCGCGCTCAGCTGCAATTTGTGCTGCTGCTAAGGCTTCAGTCACAGTTGATTTTCCAGCAAGTGCCGCACTCATTTGTTGACCAACCGCGATACCAATTGCTTGGAATTCTGGAATAGCTGCAAATTGAACACCCGTGTAAGGTGTTGGTTCTTGCGTAGAATTATCTGGATCAGCAGACATAATTGCTTTCAACTCTGCGCTGGCAAATACCGCAGCATCAGTGAAGTTTTTATTTGCATAAGTGCTTGCACGTGTCCCTGTTGGCACAGAAGCCCAACCATTTTTGCTAGCAACTAACTCGATATACTCTTTAGAAGTAGCCCATTCGATGAATGTTTTAGCATCCGCTGCTTGCTTCGTACCTGCTGGGATTCCAAGCGCCCAAGCCCATAACCAGTTTGCACCGCGTTTTGTAACGGCAATTGGCGACTGTGCGAAAGCAATTTTGTCAGCAACTTTAGACTGTTTAGGGTCTGTCACGAAAGACGCTGCGATTGTAGCATCTATCCACATTCCGCATTTACCTTCATTGATAAGTGCAAGAATTTCGTTGAACGAGTTAGCAGACGAACCTGGGGGTCCATATTTTGTTAGTAGGTCAACATAGAAAGTTACAGCATGGTTCCATGCTGGCGTATCCAATTGAGGCTTCCAGTTTTCATCAAACCAGCGACCGCCAAATGAGTTTACCATTGTTGTTAGGAACGCCATGTTGTCGCCCCAACCAGGTTTACCACGTAAACAAATACCATAAACGCCATTTGCTTTGTCTGTCATTGCAGCCGCTGCATCCGCAACGTGCCCCCAGGATGGATTGTCAGGCATTGTCATGCCAGCTGCATCAAGCAAGTCTTTACGATACATAATCATTGAGCTTTCGCCATAAAATGGTGCGGCGTATAATTTGCCGTCTGCAGATAGACCATTGCGCATTGCTGGCAAAATATCATCCACATCATAATCAGCACCAAATTTTAGTTCTTGTAGCCAACCACGTTTGCCCCAAATCGGAGCCTCGTACATGCCGATTGTCATAACGTCGAACTGACCACCTTTTGTCGAGATGTCTGTTGTTACGCGTTGGCGCAATGTGCCTTCGTCAAGTGTTACCCATTTTAGCTTGATGCCTGGGTGAGATTTTTCAAATTCTGGTGTTAGTTTTTGCATTTCGATCATGTGACCATTGTT
>NVRK02000104.1 GCA_002400845.2 Hyphomicrobiales bacterium | reverse complement strand
TTATTTAACAAATACCAATTCGGCAATATTGCCATGCTCATAGACCCAAGCTTCACGGCCGGCTTTGAATATGCGGCGATCAGGTGGGCATGCCTCGATGTCCATATCGTCGATGTCTAAATATGTTTTTTCCATTATCATAGCATATTCACGAGCAAGATCTTCATCAGATTTGCGAGGGAGGTTCGCTTCAATCTCTGCTGTGGTCATTTTATCTTGATTAAAATTATTTTGGGTCAAGCGTGCAAGTTCGATTTCTGAATCAAGTTTGGCCATTATGCGTACTCCGTACATTTCGCTATTGGTCGCTATTAGTCCTGTTGGATACGTTCATTGTGCGCTGATTCGGTAAGTAGAGTATTAATGGCCTGTTCTTAGTTTGTTAACTTAAGCTCTCGCAAGGTCAAGAATTGAGCTTAGGTAAAGGTTAGGGACGAGTGCGGTGTTATACTTCACGGTAAAACAAACTTACGTGAAGGCCTTTTCGCCTTTGATTTATCCAGCTAATGTGCCGCAAAGATTCTTAGCTAAGATTATTAGCGCTTCATATTTGGAGATCACAGCGTGTTTCATACATTTTTCCCTCAACCGACTAAATTATTTTTCACCTCATTTTTAGTATGGTGCGCCATTACCATGGGGCTTTGGTATGGACTTAGCTTGCAAGTATTTAATATAGATTGGAGTGTGGCAGGCTTAAATGTCGCTGGTGGGTTCATTGGTTTGCCACCACAAGAAGGGGCTGGGCAATTAGCAACGATTGGGTTTTTCTTCACCAACGATATGATTTGGTTTTACCTATACTATTTTGTATCGGTAATTTTGTTCTCGCTATTTTGGTTTAAATATTCACCGCATAAATGGCAATATTGGTCAGTGCTGGTGTCAGGCTTTATTCTATTCACCACAGCATTTTCTGTTCAAACCAGTGTTGCGTTAAACAATTGGCGCCGTCCATTTTTTGATATGATTCAAGACGCGTTAACTGGCGATACGAAAGGCACTGTTACGCAGGGCCAATTATATGGCGGGATCGTAGATTTTTTAGAGATCGTATTTTTCTATATAGCAATTTTGGTGGTGACCCGTTTTGTCGTCAGTCACTATATCTTCCGCTGGCGCACAGCGATGAATGATTATTACACACATAATTGGTCTAAGTTACGTCATATCGAGGGTGCTTCACAGCGTGTTCAAGAAGATACAAAAGACTTCGCCAGAACAGTAGAAGTGCTTGGTGTTAGCGCGATTGATTCAGTGCTTACACTTATCGCGTTCTTGCCTATACTTTATGGTCTAGGGCAGTCTGTTTCAGAATTGCCATTTATTGGTGCTATTCCAATGCCATTGGTGAGCGCTGCAATTTTCTGGTCACTGTTTGGTACAGCATTAATGGCATTTGCCGGTATCAAACTGCCAGGTCTTTATTTTAACAATCAAAAGGTTGAAGCTGCGTTTCGTAAGGAGCTGGTTTATGGCGAAGATGATAAAGAGCGTTCGCAGCCACCAACTCTAAAAGATTTGTATTCTGCAGTTAGAAAAAACTATTTCAGATTATATTTCCACTATATGTATTTTAATGTTGCTAGGTATTTTTATCTTCAAGCAGATAACTTATTTGGAATTATTTTGCTGTTGCCAACCATTGCTGCTGGTACAATTACCTTCGGCTTTTTCCAACAAGTGCTATCAGCCTTTGGGCAAGTGTCCAGTTCATTCCAATATTTGGTAAATGCATGGACAACCATTGTTGAATTATTGTCTATTCGCAAAAGATTGAAAGCCTTTGAATCACAAATGCTTGGTGAGCCATTGCCACCAGAAGATGAGCAATATTTGAGAGAAAACCCAGCGGAATAAGTAATAAATAATTCAAAGGGCGTGTGGCCATAGTTTCAGGCGTCCTTTGTTTTTTCAATCTAGAAAATGCTTTACTGACTTTTTGGTGTTTCTGTGATTGCAAATTAACGCTAAATGCAGTTAAAAGAACTCAAAGATGTGCAGCAAAGCTGTAAACACAATTATTTTTGAATTAAAACCTTAAAAGGTCATCATGTCAGACGATAGTTTTATCCGCGAAGTAGACGAACAATTGCGAGAAGATAATGCCAAAGTTCTTTGGGACAAATATGGCAAAATTCTAATTGCTGTTGCAGTTGCAATTGTTGTTGCAACGGGTGCTTACCGTGGTTGGTTAAGTTATAAAGAAACCCAAGCTGCAACGTCCGGCGATGCTTATATCGCTGCGATTGCGCTTTCTTCAAATGGTAAATATGACGAATCTATTGCCGCGCTAAAACTGCTAGGCAAAGAAGGTTCGGGCCAATATCCAGCGTTAGCGCGCATGCGTATTGCAGGCGAACTTGCTGGCAAAGGCGATAAAGAAGCGGCCCTTAAAGAGTTTGATGCAATTGCCTCTGATGCTTCATTTGATGAAGATTTTAAATTGGTCGCAAAATTACGTGCGGGTATTTTGGCAGTAGATAGCCAAGACTATGCATCTATCTCTGCGCGTCTAAAACCACTTGCAGGTGCAGGTCTGCCATTTAGACATGCTGCTAGAGAAGCATTGGGCATTTCTGCAATGAAAGAAAATAAGTTACAAGAAGCTTACGATTGGTTCACTCAAATAGTGAGCGATCTACAAGCAACACAAGGTGTGCGTAACCGCGCCACCATAATGCTAGATGTACTTGCCGGAAAAGGCATTAGTTCTGCTGAATAATTACTTTGCTTTAATGCACTGAGTAACCAGCACAAAGATTGGTAAAGATTATGAGTTTTGTTGTCGCCATTATTGGACGCCCCAATGTGGGTAAGTCTACTTTGTTCAACCGTTTGGTTGGCAGAAAACTTGCGTTGGTTGACGACCAACCAGGTGTAACCCGCGATCGCCGCTTGGCAGATGCTAATATCGGTGACCTAGAATTTCAGGTGATTGATACAGCAGGTCTTGAACAAGCCCCAGAAGACAGTCTTGCTGGTCGTATGAACCATCAAACCGAAATAGCCATTTCGGAAGCTGATGTTTGTTTGTTTCTAATAGATTCTCGTGCGGGTGTTACGCCAGCAGATGAAGGCTATGCGCAAATGTTGCGCAAACACGCTGCAAAAGTTGTGGTCGTTGCAAATAAATTAGAAGGCAAAGCTGGCGAATCTGGCTATTACGATTCATTTCGTTTGGGCCTTGGTGATCCTGTTCCTTATTCTGCTGAACACGGCATTGGTAATTCTGATCTTTATAATGCGCTGGTTGAAGCTGTTGGCAAAGATAAAGCTTATGGTACAGACGCGCAAAGTATTGCTGAAGCTAAAGAACGCATTACAGACGAGTATTTTCCAGATTTAGAAGAGGGTGAAGAAGAGATCATTCCTGATTATGATCCAACCACCCCTTTGAAAATTGCCGTTGTGGGTCGTCCTAATTCTGGTAAGTCTACACTAATTAATGGATTGATCGGCGAAGACAGATTGTTAACTGGCCCAGAGGCTGGCATTACGCGCGATTCCATTACAGTAGAATGGGAATATAATGGGCGAACAATTAAACTGCACGATACTGCTGGCATGCGCAAAAAAGCCCGTATCAACGAAAAGCTAGAAAAGATGTCTGTTTCAGACGGCTTGCGCTCAATGCAATTTGCGGAAGTTGTTATCATTCTTATTGATGCGACCAAACCATTTGAAAAACAAGACCTGCAAATTGCCGACCTTATTATTCGCGAAGGCAGAGCGCCAGTAATCGCTCTTAATAAATGGGACTTGATTGAAGACCGCCAAGAAGAATTAAAAGAACAAATTTTATTGGCGCAAGAAGGTTTGAACCAAATTAAGAGAATGAAAGTTGTTCCAATTTCGGGTCTTTCAGGCGAAGGCATTCCAAAATTAATGGAAGCTGTGTTTGATGTGCATAGGCAATGGAACAGACGCATAAAGACTTCTAAGTTAAACGATTGGCTTGATGATATTCAATACCATCATCCACCGCCAGCAGTTGCGGGCCGCCGTATTCGTATGAAGTTTATCACGCAGATCAAAACGCGTCCGCCAACATTTATGGTCAATTGTACAAGACCAGAATCTATTGCGACTTCATACGAGCGCTATATGATTAACAACATTCGTAAAACATTTGATCTATGGGCAACGCCTATTCGCATCATGATGAAGAAAACAGAAAACCCCTATCACACGCGCGGGTCTCGCCGCGTCGAGTAAAGTGTTTATCGTAATGAAATAACAAATGAACTGGTTTACACTTCGTTAAACATAAAATCAGTTCATTAATACTTCAGCAACAACTCTTTAACGCATCATCAAGGTTAACAAAGTATCTTCAAGATACATTGTATTAGTAACTGAGTTTGTTCGGAGTATTGTTTTGCGTAACTCTAACACTATTAAGCTCGGCTTTTTCGGCCGAGTGAAAAAAGCATCGTACCCGCTTTTAGCAGGTTTGGCTGTTTTTACGGTTTATCCGTCTATCATATCATTTCAAGATGTTGCATCGCTCACGCCAGAGGGCAGGTTGCTTTCTGTTGCAGAGCGATGGTTAGCATTTATTCCGCAAATTGCTGGAAGCTCACAAGTGAAGCAGTATAGTGCCGCTGCATCAAGTGTTGCGATTGATACAACGATCACGGGTTCTATAACCGCTTCAAGTTTGGGCTATTCTAGTGATCTAGAAAAGAAAAATATCACATTTAAGGTTGTAACCAAAAGGGTTTCTAAACCTCAAACTGTTAACCGTACTAGCAAAGGCGCGCGTGTTGTTTCTTCTAACATTCAACGTCCGCCAGAGCATTTTTCAGCGGGCTCAGTTTTGCGTAGGCACTCTTTCTTAGAGCCGTTAAATGCAGACAAAAAATTAGAACTGGCATTTGTGAAGGCAAAGCCTGCGCATGAAGCGTTTCAGATTGCTTCGACTTTTAATATCAAAATGCCTAAAAAGTCAAAAAGCTTTGTTAAAGATGACTTGCCAGTTATGGTCGCTAGCCTTGTTAGACAATCAAGAGGCAATGTGTTGGGTTATGCGCCGCAAGAACCAGAAGTTCAGCGTTCACCTTTTGCAGCTGTTCTAAATGAACAAGCAGTAGCGCCACTTAATTTGATTCCTATATTAAATAAAAACGACCACAAATGGGCAGCATCGCCTTTGCCTAAGTCTACATTTTCTGCAAGACAGCAAAAATGTTTGGCTGAAGGTATTTATTTTGAATCCAGAGGCGAACCTGTAAAGGGCCAAGCAGCTGTTGCACAAGTTATTTTGAATAGAGTTCGCAACCCAACGTATCCAAATTCTGTTTGTGGTGTTGTTTATCAAAACAAACATTGGCGTAATCGGTGTCAGTTTTCTTTTGCTTGCGATAATATAAAAGATCGCACATCTGACAAACCACGCTGGAGCACAGCTAAATTTGTTGCACGAGAAACCAGTCATGGTCGAATTTGGCAAAAACAAGTTGGTTCATCCACACATTATCACGCAACTTATGTAAATCCTAAGTGGGCACGTAAGATGAAAAGAGTGGGTAGAATCGGTTTGCACATCTTTTATCGTACATATGGCGGCGGTTGGTCGTAAGTTGTGTATAAATAAGCATTTAGACGCATCTGGCCCGTCCAAATGCGTCTATTTTGGTGTCTTGAGAAGTAGATTCTCCCCAAAGCGACGTTGACGCATTGTCGCATATTCTTATTCTTTAGTTATATCCTTTAAAATCAATGGTTTAAAGTGCAATAAGGCCGCTTGACAGCGAGCAGGTCCAAACCTATGTTGCGGCAACTTTTAGAGGTTGAGAAACTGGATTGTTTTTCTGCTAAAACCTATCTGTTCTAGCCAGATTTGGCATAAGGATTGAGGATATAGTATGAAAAAATCGGATATCAAAACCTCTGACGTTTCTAAAAGTCTTGATGACCGTCTAGCTACTCTTGATGAGAAGTTAGAAACACGAGAAAAGATCGAAGAAGCAAAAAAACAAAAACCAAAATCAGACATGTCTGGTTTTGGTGCAGGGCTAAAATTGTCGAGCGAGTTTATTTCGGCGATATTAGTAGGGGCGGGGATTGGATATCTGATCGACCGTTTAGTTGGTACATTGCCATGGGGTATGATTTTTTTCTTACTTCTTGGGTTTGCTGCTGGCGTTGTAAATGTAATGCGTGCCGCGGGGAAAATGTCAGATCCATATCAGTCGGGTCCGTCTATGCCGAGACATAAAAAAGACAGTCAGCACCAAAAAGGTCAAGATGACCTGTATGATGATGACGAAGATTAGAGTACAAGACTTGCAAGACTTGAAAGTCTAAACTGAGTAAAAGACTGATAAAGATTTTAAAAAGCTTACGCTTTTAGTTTGAAGGAATATCTAAGTGGCAAATGACCCTATTCACCAGTTTCAGCTAAACAAACTGATTCCGTTGGAAATTGGTGGTGTTGATATTTCATTCACAAATTCATCACTCTTTATGGTTCTAACAGTTGCTTCTGCTACAATCTTTATGATTTGGGCAACAAGCGGCCGTGGTCTAATCCCAACAAGAATGCAATCTCTTGCAGAAATGAGCTACGAGTTTGTTGCTGGTCTATTAAGAGACAGTGCTGGCTCAGACGGCATGCGTTTTTTCCCAATGGTGTTCTCACTGTTTATGTTTGTGCTGTTTGCCAACTTGTTTGGCATGATCCCGTTCTTCTTTACCGTTACCAGCCATATTATTATAACATTTGCGTTGTCGATGTTTGTAATCGGCACGGTTGTTGTTTATGGTTTTTACAAGCACGGCTTTAAGTTTTTAGGCTTGTTTGTACCGCAAGGTATTCCTGGTCTTCTAATGCCACTTGTTGTGGCAATCGAAATTATATCATTCATTTCACGTCCAATTTCACTTTCTGTACGTTTGTTTGCTAACATGCTTGCAGGTCACATAACATTGAAAGTGTTCGCTGGATTTGTAGCGACTTTAACTGGCGCAGGCGCATTGGGCATAGGTGGCGCAATATTGCCGCTAGCAATGACTGTTGCGCTTACGGGCCTCGAATTCCTTGTGGCATTCTTGCAGGCCTATGTGTTCACCGTTCTAACATGCATGTATCTTAATGATGCATTGCATCCTAATCACTAATCTAATTCACTAATCACTAGGGGCTAACCAATCGGTAAGTCCCAAGGATACTAACAATAACCAATTTTTAATTTACGAAACTCAAGGAGTTAACATTATGGAAGCTGAAGCAGCAAAATACATCGGTGCAGGTATCGCTTGTCTAGGAATGGGCGGCGCTGGCATTGGACTTGGTAACATTTTCGGTAGCTATCTTTCTGGCGCATTGCGCAATCCATCAGCAGCTGATGGTCAATTCGGTCGTTTGATCTTTGGCTTTGCCGTGACAGAAGCTTTGGGAATTTTCTCACTTCTAGTTGCGCTACTTCTTCTTTTTGTTGTTTAATCAACATTAAGTTTAGGTCTGGCCGGGCTAATAGTCCGGCAGGCCAAATTTAGAAGTCCTTTAATACCAACTCCTTTTGGGGTAATGTAATGTTTATTACTAATGCATGGGCAGCTGAAGAGGGTGCACATCAGGCCGATATCAAATTGGGCGCTGATGCTAATTCTAATGGCGTAACCCACAGCGAAACAGGTACACCGCAAGGTGGCGATCATGGCGGAGCATTTCCTCCATTTGATACCAGTACCTTTGCATCACAATTGCTTTGGTTAGCAATTACATTCGGCTTGTTCTTCATTATTGTTAGCCGTGTGATTGTTCCACGCGTATCTGACATCTTAGAAGTTCGTCGTGATCGTATTTTACGTGATTTGGACGAAGCAAATCGCATGAAAGAAGAATCAGACGCTGCAATTGCTGCGTATGAGCAAGAACTGGCACAAGCTCGTAACTCTGCTCAAAATATCGGCAACACAGCTAGAGACGCTGCAAAAACTGAAGCTGAAGCAAAACGTGCTGCTGCTGACAGTGAACTGAATAAAAAACTTGTTGAATCAGAAAACAAAATCGCAGCAATAAGAACCAAAGCCATGGGCGAAGTGGGTACTATTGCTAAAGATACTGTTTCTGAAATTGTTAAGGAACTTGTTGGTAGCTCTGTTACCAGCGCTGAAGTTTCAAAAGCAATTACATTAGTTAGCAAGTAGAGGATAGAGATTATGTTCGACGCTACCATATGGGCCGCAATTGCTCTCGTTATCTTTCTTGGCATTGTTTTTAAAGCAGGTGTTCATAAAACAATTGGCGCCAGCCTTGATAACCGTTCTGACAAAATCAAAGACGAGCTAGATGAAGCTCGTAAGTTGAGAGAAGAAGCGCAAGAGCTTCTTGCTGAATATCAACGCAAGCGTAAAGAAGCTGAACTAGAAGCAGAAGAAATTCTTGATGCTGCCAAACGTGAAGCTGAATTGATTGCTGAAGACGCAAATCAAAAAACGCGAGAGCACGTTGTAAGACGCACCGCAATGGCAGAGCAAAAGATTGCATCAGCAGAGGCGCAAGCCATTTCTGATGTTAGATCTGCAGCTGTTGATCTTGCCATTGCTGCAGCTGAAAAAATTATTGCTGGTAAAGTTAAAGGCGCTACAGCCGACAAACTTGTTAAATCTAGCATTGCTGAAGTTAAGGGTCGCCTTAACTAACCAAGTAAAAATCTTGCAATTCAATTAAGGGCGTTGTTTTTACAGTGCCCTTTTTTATGCGCGTTATTTATTTGAGTGCATGTAGATTTAAGTTATCATTCTTAGTGAAATTTGTAATATCTACTTCACATATTTTTTAAGGGTGCAAATGTCATCCGATGTAGTGGGCATGGCCCAATTTCTTTTATAGCTTCAATGTGTTTTTTCGCGCCATATCCCTTGTGACCTGCAAACCCATAATGAGGATAATCTATATCTGCACGTTTCATCATCCTATCCCGCATGACTTTCGCAACAATAGATGCCGCTGATATGGATAGGCTTATGGCATCACCTTTAATGATAGAGGTGCCAATATTATTAAGTGGCAATGGTATATCTCGGCCGTCTATCAAAACGTGTTCAGCAATTATGGGTAGTGCAAATACGCTTCTCGTCATTGCATTAAGCGTGGCTTGGCGGATGTTCACGTCATCTATTTCTTTGGCATTTGCTGCTGACCAGGCAAAATGAGCGCAAGCTATTATTTCTTCAAATAAAGTTTCGCGTCTTTTTTCATTGAGCTTCTTTGAATCATTTAATCCAACTGGAATGTTGTCAGGGTCCAAAATTACCGCTGCTGCAACCACTGGACCAGCCAATGGGCCTCTTCCAGCTTCATCAACACCAGCAATATTTTTTAGCCCTCGTTTGAGTAAGCGTTGTTCAAATTCAAAACTAGGTACCCCTAATTCCATTGCGCGCTCATAGACATTAGTTTCAAAAAGGGTGCCAGAATTATCAGTAATTGTTTTAGCCATGCAGATGCTCATTGAGTAAGATGAATATTTCCATAAAGGTGTCTCGATACTTACGTGAGACAAGTGATAAAATCTATCCAATGACAAAAATAATTCAGAAAAGAAAAACTACGATGCTAAATTTTAAAGAGAACCGGTGACAGGCTTAGGGTAAAACGGCTAGTAAAACCAAATCACCGATCCTCTTCAAATCCAAATTTGCTCCTCAATTAAGAGTTATGCGGCAAAGCAAATCTGGTGACCTTCTAACGGGGTGTCAGAAGAATTACGCTATCCTGGGTTAAGAACGAGAAGGGTGGGGCCCTTAAAATAGCGCAAGCTGTGCATCTTCTTTCGGTGATTTAAACAAATCAGTGTTAAGAGAAATACGTTTTTGGTTAAAGCCAAGTCGTTTGGCTGCAATTTCAAATCGACGACCAATTTGAATAGCATAGGGGCCTTGGCCGCTCATGCGTTGGTTCCAATTGGCATCGTAGTCTTTACCACCGCGCATAGAGCGCAATATGCTCATAACGTGGCGGTATTTGTCTGGATAATGTTTAAGCAACCATTCCCTAAAAATAGGGCTAACTTCAAATGGCAATCGCAATAGTACATAACCAGCATCTACCGCACCTGCGCCCCGTGAAGAATCTAATATCCGTTCCATTTCATGGTCGGTAAGCGCTGGAATAACAGGGGCTACCAAAACAGAGGTAGGAATGCCAGCCTGCGATAGATCGCTAATGGTTTTTAACCGCAAAGATGGCGTAGAAGCACGAGGTTCCATAGCGCGTGCAAGTCGTCTATCGAGCGTAGTCACGGAGATTGCCACCGTTACAAGGTTCTTTTCTGCCATGCGTGATAAAATATCTATGTCGCGTGTAATCAAAGAAGATTTGGTAACAATACCAACAGGGTGATTAGCACGTTCAAGAACTTCTAAAATCTCGCGCGTAATCCGCCATTCTTTTTCTATCGGTTGGTAAGGGTCAGTATTTGTACCAAGTGCAATTGTTTTTGGTTTATAACCTTTTTTAGAAAGTTCATCCTCTAACAATACAGCGGCACCTGCTTTTGCAAAAAGCTTGCTCTCAAAGTCTAAACCAGAAGAAAGTCCCATATAAGAATGAGAAGGGCGTGCATAACAATAAACACAACCATGCTCACAGCCACGATATGGATTGATTGATCTATCGAAATTAATATCAGGTGATGTATTGCGCGTGATAATGGCTTTAACACTCTCGCGTTGGACTTGTGTTTTAAACGGTGGCAATTCATCTAATGTTTGCCATCCATCATCAAATATATGTCGGCTAATAGGCTCAAATCTGCCTGCTGGATTTATAGTAGCCGCGCGTCCTTTTAGGCGTTCGTCACGAAGTCTTTCAGCATTCTTACTAACAATAGACTTAGCAATAAAACGCCTGTATATTTTTTGTGTTTTTAACCCGCGATTAGAAACATCAGATGCAGTTCCAGTATTATGAATACCATCACTGCGCGTATCTAAAATTGTATGAACCATGATAAAATTCCTGCTGCCAACAAGACAAATACAAACATGTGGCTAAGTTGTTCTGTGAACATATTCCTAGCACATATTAAGAACAAAGCAAGAACAATTTTTACTATCTCTCAATTTTATATAATAGCCCAATCTATAAAATTGTTTAAATTTGATTGTTTGTGCTTTTTGCTAATGGGCCAAAGTCACCAAAACCTTTATTACCAATCAAAACTAAATCAACACCGCCATGTTCCCAATAGAAAAAATCAAATCCATTTATGCTGTCATTAAATGGCTTAGAAGTACTTGGCATCCTTGTTTGCGTGCGGTTTTGAATACAAAGAGCAACAACTTCTCCACCCTCTAAAGTATAGATTAGTTGCGCAACAGGTTTGCCGCCAACTACCAACAATCGAGCGCCTTCAAATGTAAGGCCTTTGGCTGAAAAATCAGGCACGTTAAAATCATGCTCCAAGCTTTTACTAAGCCATTTTGTTAAATGGTCCTTGTCGCTTGCTTTAACTTCTACCAAATGTCGTTTTTGTTTCGCATAGACAGCATGATAGTCAGCAATCTCGTTGATCCAATTTTGTTCCATCGAAATTTGTGCAGTAAGAATGGGCGTATTTGAAAAATAGTCTTTGATAAAATAACCACCCACACTGCCAATTGCCAAAAGCGCAATAGAAGCAGCAATGGCTTGAAAGTTACTAAGGCTATGAGAGGTCGAAGCAGCATTTGTACCAAGTGGTGTGCTTTTAATTTTCTGCGCAAGCGACATAGGAATGGGCTGGGTCAACATATTTTCTAGTTGAGATTTAACAATAAGATCAGCATCCATAAGCGTTTCAAATTCTGCACGCATAGCAGAATCTGTTTCTAGCTGTTTATCAATTGTACGCATTTGGGAGGGTGATAGTTCACCATCTAAATATGCAGATAAGCTTTGAAATTTGTCATTGTGAGCGGTCATTAATACGCCCCTTCAAAATCGGCACTAATTATTTTTCGTGCTCTGTGTATTCTACTCATGACAGTGCCAATAGGAATTTCCAAAAACTCAGATGTTTCTAAATAGCTGTAACCTTCAGCGCAAACCAAAAGTAACGGCTGGGATAACTCACTTGGTAAATTCGAAATTTTTCCCTGTACCTGTTTAACCAATATCGTATCATCGATATTGTTATTGGTGCTAAGTTCTAAAGCATCTTCAGCTGGAATTTGGCCCTGTCCTTCACGCACTTTTCTTTTTCTAATTTCACTAATCCATTGGTTTTTTAATATGGTAAAAAGCCATCGATCTAAGGGTTGCAAAGCATCGTACTGCTCCCATTTACGCAGAGCATTCATGCATGCGTCTTGCACTAAATCATCAGCATCAGGTGTAGAATGGGTCAACGTAATTGCATAGCGTTTCAGCCTTGGCAGTAACGATATTAATTCTGATTTGAATGTTTCGGGCGATATCCCGATTTCAGTTCCCAGTATACTCTCCAAATAACCAACCCATTTATATGTAATGCTAAGCGTTAAAATTGTGCAAGAGTTTTTTTTAATATGTAAATTTCTCTCGATACCAAAAATATTTGGTACTGCTTGCATGTCAAAAATAACGTTTCGTACTTTCATTTTTAGCACCAATGGTAATTCAAAAACACGTGTCTCAATACAGTTACGCTCCATTATTGTTTTTATTCTCAAAAATATTTTTTATTTTATACTTTTCTCAGAATAAAATTTGAAGTCACCGCGTAATGCAACTGTGAAATAAAGAATAGAAATTAAATTGCTTTTGAAAATCTGATTTCAGGACTTTCTGATTTTGGAAACAAAAGCCAAAGGAGTTAAATATGTTTATTAAAAAAATAATGTCATTTGTTGGTGTAATAATGATTGTATTAGGCTTTGCAGGTTCTGCAAATGCTGCAGGCCACGCAAAAAAAGCTGACCATATTGTTGAGATTAAAGGCATGGCATTTAGTCCAAAAAATATTACTGTCAAAGCTGGCGATACAATTAAGTTTATCAATATGGATGCCGCACCGCATACTGCTACGGCAAAAGACGGAAGCTTTAAAACAGGCCGCCTTAAAAAGGGTGAAAGTGCCATGGTGAAAATAACCACAGCAGGGAATTTTTCTTATTTCTGTAAAATTCATCCTTCTATGAAGGCTAGCGTATCCGCTAAATAATTTTTAATTCAGATTGCACGTAGAGCGCCAGAATTTAAATGTAAGGAGTGATGCGCAAAATCTGAATTACTAAAAGAGTGATTGCACGTAGAGCGCCAGAATTTAAATATAAGGAGTTATGCGCAAAATCTGCATCGCTAATCAAGATTTGCCGCGTTTTAAATGTTCATTTAAGCGCGGCATGATCTCAACAAAGTTACACGGCTTGTGCCTGTAATCGAGTTGGAATATTAAAATGCCATCCCATGCATCTTTGCAAGCGCCCGGTGAACCTGGCAAACAAAATATAAAGGTGGCATTTAACGTGCCACCTGTTGCTCTTGATTGAATGGTCGATGTACCAATTTTATCGTAGCTAATGCGGTGAAAAACCTGGCTAAAGCCGTCCATCCTTTTTTCAAACAAAGGCTCAAGCGCATCGGGCGTTACATCGCGGCCAGTAAAGCCAGTACCGCCAGTGGTAATAATCACATCAATATTAACATCCTTGCTCCATCCCATTACTTGAGATTGAATGGCTTTGATATCATCGGTTACTATTTGGCGATCGGCCAATGTGTGGCCCGCTTTAGTAAGGCGGTTAATTAAAACATTCCCAGATTTATCATCGTCTAAAGTGCGCGTGTCAGAGACCGTTAGAACGGCGATGTTAAGTGAAATAAATTCTTTTGTTTCATCTATTCGAGACATTAAATTCCACTTTCTAATCCGTTAGTATTTTAGTTGCTACACACCACCAAGTTGGCTGTTCATTTATAACCTTCAATCTGGCTGCCTCACATGCTGTAGCACTTTCAAACAGTCCAAAACAGGTTGCACCAGAACCACTCATTCTGGCAAGTAATGCATCAGTTTTAATGATCGAATTAATCACGTCCCCAATGATAGATTCCGCAATAATCGCAGGCTTCTGCAAATCATTGCGTTGGTTCGATAAAAATTCAATCCAATTATCAGTTCTAGGCGATAGAGGAAGTTCAGATAAAGACGAGTTATTTTTAGAAGCTAGCTGTTTAAAAATTACAGGTGTAGAGACTGCTACATTTGGATTTACCAGTAAAATGTGAAAACTAGGAACGTCAGAAAGAAGATCAATTTCGTCACCAATGCCACGCGCAATCATCGGGGTTGAATGCATACACATTGGAACATCGGCACCTAAATGAGCCGAGCCAGCAATAAGCGCTTGATTGAGCATTGAACCGCTCAATTGTGTGATCGCTCTTATGGTTGCCGCGGCATCTGCTGATCCACCTCCAATGCCACTTGATATTGGAAGGTTTTTCGTTAGCGTGATTTTACCGCCAATTGAGTTTGTCTTATCTTTAGAGAAATGGCCGAGTGCAAAATTAGCCGCCTTTAAGACCAAATTGTCTGCATTGCTTAAAGTGCTTTCATTTAAACTAGCGGAATAAGGACCGTCAATTTCTAGAGAAAAGCCACTTTGAGTTTCAGTAATTTCAATAGAAATTTCATCACCAAATTCTGTAAAACAAACAACACTTTCAAGCAGGTGATAGCCATCATCCCTTTGGCCAACGATATGCAATGCTAAATTTATCTTTGCGGGGGCATGGCAAACAATATGCTTACCAATTAGCTTTTTAATACTGCTAGTTTGAGCATTGCTAATTGGTCAAACCTTCGAGTAATTTTTTCTCAATAATTGCTTTGTTCTCATCGGATGGCTTGCTGCTCAATGCATGCTTCCACTGGAAGGTCGCTTCAAGCTTTCTACCAACTTTCCAATAGGCATCGCCCAAATGGTCGTTAAGCACAGGGTCAGTTGGCATATATTTAATGGCGGTTTCAAGCTCAACAACAGCTTCTTCATAGCGTTCTAACCGATAAAAAGCCCACCCAAGACTGTCTATAATAAAACCAGAGTTGGGTCTAATTTCAACAGCTTTGTGGATCATTTCCAAACCTTCTTTAAGGTTCGTTCCTTTATCAATCCATGAATAGCCCAAATAATTCAAGACATCTGCCTGATTTGGCGAGAGCTCTAAGGCTTTTCTAAAATCAGCTTCAGCTTTAGCCCATTGGTCTGTGCGTTCAAAGGCGATGCCTCTGCGATAAAATAATGACCAATGGGTTCTGTTAATAGAAGCAATACGCGGAATGGCTTCGTTTAATAAATTTGCCGCAGGTAAATATTTTTCATGCTGCGAATAAATACGGCTAAGCGCTGAGACAGTTGATAAATCATCTGGGTCTTCAGATACAAGCTTGTTTAAGCTTGCAATGGACTCATCAACCTTATCCATTTGGTTGAGATTTATGCCAATTTCTAGCTGAGCACGGCGCGCATAAGGTCCGGTTTCAGAAATTTTAGAATAATATTCATTTGCGCGTTCATATTGGTCTTGTGATTTATATACATTAGCCAACGCCAAAAGCGTTACGTCACTTTTGGGATCTAAAAAATGCGATAATTGTAAATGACTTTGTGCAAATGGCAGGCCACCCTGCCTAGAAATTGCCGCGCCAATATTAAAGAATATTTCGCTAGCGCCTTGTTGTGGAGAAGAAATAAGAGCCGCTATAGCCTCTTCTTTTTCTAAATTATCAAGCACTTGCACTAGGGTCGGCGTTGATGGCAACAGCGCAAGGCCATCACGAATGATCTGTTTTGCTTTTTCAGTATCGCCAGAACGTGCATGCGCGCGGCCCAATGCTTCAAAAGCACGAATAAAAGTTTCTGTTAACGCGCTGGCTACAGCTCTATTGGATATTGCTTGCTCAAAAAATGGTATTGCTTCTTTATCTCTATCTGCCGCAGATAAAATAAGGCCAACATGAAAATTCTTTATTACTTTTGTCCATGCAGGCCCCGTAACTGTTTCTGCTTTAGCTATGGCTTCGTCAATTTTACGATCACCAGCTAATGCCCACGCCCCAAACAGTTTTGAGGTCATGTTTTCAAGGTCAGTGCCCTCAATATTTTCAATCTGTGTTAAAGCGCGCGCCCAAGATTTTTTCTTTAAAGCATCAGCTGCGGAAACTGCAAAATTTAAGATCTCTGTTTGGTCTTCGGGACCAATTTCGTTGAGCAGCAAAATTGCTCTGTCAATTTGACCGTTAGAAGTAAGGGCAGCAAACATTGCTTGTTTTAAAAGTGCATTTTCAGGATCTTGAGCAATTGCTTTTTCATAAAATTCAACAGCAACTTTTGCATTATTATCATTAAGTGCGGTTTGTGCCGCTAGGTAGTTACCAGACAGTGTTGTCTCAACATCTTGCGCTTCAATTAGTGCAAGGCCACCATTTTTTAATTCGATGTTTTCAAGGTAGCCAGCAGCTTGAGCATTTGAGAGTAAACCTGAAGAGTTTGAGAGTAAACAAAGTGCAAATGTTGCTCCAAGAAAAGTACTTTTAAAAACAGTAATACGTGACATTTGACTACCTCAATTAATTTCATGTGTCTTTTAAACCATGAAATTCCGGTTTAATTATAAACTGATTCTATACAGCCCTCATCAAACAGAATTCCAACACTTCAATCAAGGCTTGTTTATGGTCACTATCATCAAAAGTTGCCAAAGCATCGCCTGCTAGCTCACAATAATGTCTTGCACGCTCAATTGTATCACCCAAAGCATTATGTTTGGTCATTAATTCCATTGCTTTTTCAAGGCGGACATCATCCGTTTTACCTTGTTCAATTGATTCGCGCCAAAATTCACGTTCTGCTTCATCGCCTCTGCGGTAGCACAATAAAACAGGCAGTGTTACTTTACCTTCGCGGAAGTCATCACCAACATTTTTGCCAAGTTTGCTTGCAGTGCCACCATAATCTAGTGCGTCATCGATTAATTGAAAAGCAAGACCAAGATTAGTGCCATAGGCTCTAAACGCACTTAGTTGGTTTTTGCTAGACCCTGCTAAAATTGGACCAACTTCTGCCGCGGCTGAAAATAGCGCCGCAGTTTTGGCTTTTACGACAGCCATATATTCATCTTCTGTCGTTTCTAAGTTTTGAGCTGTGGCAAGTTGTAATACTTCACCCTCGGCAATAACCGTTGCCGCAGTAGATAAAACATCTAGTGCATGCATAGAGCCAGCTTCAACCATCATTCTAAAGGCTTGACCAAGTAAAAAATCACCAACGAGTACACTTGCTTGATTGCCCCACACCATACGCGCAGAGGCTTTTCCGCGGCGTAAGTCACTTTCATCAACCACATCATCGTGTAGCAATGTTGCTGTATGCATAAATTCAACAGAGGCGGCTAAGGTTACATGGTGTTGGCCATCATAACCGCACATATGAGCTGCTGCAATTGTAAGCATTGGGCGCAATCTTTTTCCGCCAGAATCGATTAAATGACGCGCAACTTCTGGGATCATCTCTACATTCGATCCAGCCTTAGCTAAGATCAAAGTATTGACCTTTTCCATGTCGCTTTTAACAAGCTGCATTAGTGGGTCTATGCTTGCTTTTTTAGCGCCAGTTTCACGCGCTGCATTAATTGATACTACGACACCTGACATGTGGGTATTTTCCTAAACTTCTTCTTTTATATAATGTAACTTGAGTTATTAAAAATATAAATACAAGCTGACTGAAAGTCACACTTATGTCAAAGATAATTAGGCGAACAGATAGTTCACTAAATAAAATGTAATGTACAAAATCTCAGTCAACTTACAATAACTTGAATGTTATCAAATGTGGCTGTTTGTTTACTTGCTAATGACAGGTGCTCATGTGATTTTATATGTAAGGTTTTTAAAGGGGTAAGTGGGATTTACCAAAAAGGGTAGCCAAGAGGAGTACTGGTGGAAGAGCTTGTAAGAACGAATGATGTCGTGATGATTTCGTATATTGAAACGATGTTAAAAGACCAAGAGATTAATCATCTCATACTCGACCAACATATGAGTGTATTGGAAGGGTCAATTGGCATGATCCAACGCCGCATCATGGTTGAAAGTACAAGCCTTCATCAGGCTCGTAGATTGCTGAAAGAATTGGGACTGGAAAAAGAGTTGCCAGAATTAAATAATAGCTAAGCAAGAGTGCTAATAAATAAGTTGAGAAAATGCTAAAAACACCTGCACCAGAACCTATTCAAAAACAAATTGAAACTTCTGAAGATGATTTTTTCAGAGGAGAATTCTCTGCACTTCAACCCTTACGTATAGGCCATCGTTCTGGCCTAGATGCATTGCTAATTGCCGCTGGCTTGCCGCTAGATGCAAAAGGCGTGGTGGTTGATTTGGGCAGTGGCTCTGGCGTTGCTGGGATGGCGGCGGCTTGTTCAAATCCAGCCCTTAATGTTGTTCTTGTTGAAAAAAACAAATTGATGGTGGGTTTGGCGACTAAATCACTTGCACTTGCAAAAAACAAAGCCATTGCCCCACGCTTAAAAGTTTTAGAAGCAGATATTATGCTTTCTGGTTTAGCACGTGAAAAACAGGGCTTAATACCCAATATGGCAGATTATGTCATTATGAACCCGCCTTATAATCACGAAGGGCAAAGGGCTTCTCCAGATAAAGTAAAAGCCGAAGCGCATGTTATGGGGGTATCAGGCTTAGACAGTTGGATGCGCACGGCGGCCGCAATCTTAAAACCTGGCGGCATAATGATAATGATTTACCGTACAGAAAAACTTGGCGAAGTCATTGCCAGTTCAACTGGGCGTTTTGGTGGTCTATCAATTATTCCAGTACATTCTAAAGTAAATGAAGTTGCTAAAAGGCTTATTTTCAAAATGAAAAAAGGCTCGCGTGCACCTTTAAAAATGTTGCCGCCTTTGATCGTGCATGATGGAAAAGGTGGGCCAACTGCTAAAGCAGACAAATTGCTTAATGGTGATGCGCGATTAAGCTTTTAAAATCATTAAAATAACGGCTAAAGTGTAGATTTAGACTTGAAATTGCCTTTAAAAACAGCCATTTCAAATGCAACCGATTTAACATCTCAATTAACAATTGATTTAAAAAAGAGCCCGTTATGAAATTTTCAAAAATATTGCCATCACGTTTTCGCAAAGACGAAGTTAAAATTCCTGTTGTTAAAATGCATGGCGCGATTATGTCGGGCGGAAGTTCTCCCTTTAAACAGAATTTAAACATAGCTTCTGTGGCAGAACCTCTGCAACGTGCTTTTGAAATGAAGAAAGCGCCAATCGTTGCTATTAGCATGAATTCGCCAGGCGGTTCGCCAGTTCAATCTCGTCTTATCCATTCGCGCATTCGTGAACTGGCCCAGCAGCATAATAAACGTGTGCTTATCTTCGTTGAAGATGTGGCAGCTTCTGGTGGTTATTTAATCTCGCTTGCAGGCGACGAAATTATTGTTGATGAAACTTCCATCGTTGGTTCTATCGGTGTTGTTGCGGCAACATTTGGTTTTGATAAAGCAATTGCTAAAATTGGTGTTGAGCGTCGTGTTTATACAGCGGGCAAAAACAAGGTTGGGCTTGATCCATTCCAGCCAGAAAATAAAGGCGATATCGCCCATATTAAAAAGCTGCAAAAAGAAATCCACGATGTGTTTATCAATATGGTGAAAGAAAGCCGTGGCGATAAATTAGATGAGAAAGCCGACCTATTTAACGGTCTGTACTGGACTGGCAAAACTGCAAAAGAACTTGGTCTGGTCGACACGCTTGGTTCTATGAGTGCAGTCTTAAAAGAACGCTATGGCGAGAAAACTGAACTAGTATTAATGCAAGCAAAACGCGGTTTGCTTGGCAGAACTCAGCCCAGTATTTCTATGGGTGGCGCTTCTTTGGGCAATATTGGCGCACAAATTGCGCAGTCTTTGCCAGAAAGCATTTTAAATACAGCTTCTGAAAAAGCACTTTGGGCCAAATACGGACTTTAAGTTCTACGGCCTTTAGGCTTTATTGTATAACATTCTGGGAGGGGTAACATGGCGCAGTT
This sequence comes from Hyphomicrobiales bacterium, assembly GCA_002400845.2. Classification (GTDB taxonomy): domain Bacteria; phylum Pseudomonadota; class Alphaproteobacteria; order Rhizobiales; family Rhizobiaceae; genus Salaquimonas. Next base: position 736 of record NVRK02000104.1, on the reverse strand, counting down.
AATTGCATTTGGTCTTATTGGCGGTTTGGTTTGGTACGCTTATGGCGCATTTAAAAAACAAATGGCCAAAGTACAAGATGAGCTGCAAGAAGGCCAAAAGAATAATGAAAATTCTAAAAAGCCAACTAAGATTATTGATGATTTAGAGCTTGGCTCAGACGGTGTTTATCGCCCTAAAGAAGATACCAATCATAAAAAGTAAACTTAAATGACCGTAACTCTTCAGCTAGGTTTTTGTACGGTAGACGTTTTTACCAGCACGCCATTTGCAGGCAATCCTCTTGCTATTGTTTTAGATGCAGACGGTTTAACAACAAATCAAATGCAAACCATTGCAAGAGAGTTCAATTTATCAGAAACGATATTTGTTCAAATGCCTGATGATAAAGCCAATACTGCCAAAGTGCGTATATTTTTCCCAACAGATGAAATTCCATTCGCAGGGCACCCAACAATTGGTTGCGCGATATATTTAGCTGAACAACAATTTGATGCACATGAAGATTTCGTAACAGAAATAAAACTCGAAGAAGTAGCTGGCCTTGTGCCTGTAAAAATTGTTCGAAAAAACGGAAATATTTCAGCCCAACTAACAGCACCAATCATTCCATTTGAAAACCCTACAACATTACCAAATCAAACCGATGCAGCAAAAGCATTAGGGCTAAACGTGAGTGAAGTTGGAATAAAAGATCACGCAATTGGTTCGCATCAAGGCGGCCCATCTTTTTTGTAT
>NVRK02000103.1 GCA_002400845.2 Hyphomicrobiales bacterium | reverse complement strand
TTCTAAAAAACAGTTTTAAGCCCTTTTTTTGCTACTTCTCCAGTCACTTTTTATTCTTTACGCCATTTACTGGGCGTCATTCCCTTCACCCGAACAAATTCGCGATTGAAGTTAGATTTGGTATTAAAGCCCGAAGCATATAAAATATTCAATATTGAATCTTCACTGTTTTTCATTTTCTCACAAGCGGATTCTACACGTAGGCCATTTACATATTGCGAAACATTTTGTTTTGTTGCCACATTTATAGCACGCGAAACATCACGCGCTGGCAAGGTTAGCTTTCGTGCAATGCGGTTGAGACTAAGCTCTGGATCAAGAAATATTTGGTTTTCTTTCATAAGTGTTTCAACACGACCAAAAATATTCATGACCTCAACGTCATTTGATATTGCCTGCCTAATTGCATGACTGCCAAATTTTTTGCTCTTTTGCATTTGCCATACAAAATAGATAATGCCAGCAAACAGCATGCTGATAACAAAGGTTACACCAACAATTTCTTGAACATTGTTGCCAGCATTTTGCCAAAAATCCCAAACAATTATCGCATCAGTTATTCCCGAGATTAAAAGCAAGACGACCACACTCCACAGTGTGATGAAAACTGTTCGAATTTTACCCAGTACCACCCAACCTAACGCATCAACACCTTTCAATCCCAACACTGCTAATGCTGTTGCAAATATTATATTATTTACGGCTAATGTTGCATCAACAAAATACACGCTGATTAGATTCACAATTGTAATAAAAACAACGGGGAGCAATGCAACGCAAAAAGATATTTTTAATGTGGGTTGCCAAAAACATAAAAACGCCACGGGCGCTATCAATGAGGCAGTAAAGGGCTGAATGCGCCCAAGCCAAACTAAACCATATCCAAATCGTGCGCCTATCAATAATGTTTGAATTACAATTAACGCCAAAAACAAAATCCAATACCAATTGGTGGTTTTATCTCTAACATCACTTTTAAAAACTTCGCGCACCAACAAAATGCCAGCAACCATAGAAATCAAAAAGGGAAGCGGAATCATAATCATCGAATTATTTTCTCAAATTATTTTATCAATAAAACACTTATGTCCCATATCGCGATCAAGGACGACCTAAAACATGATCTAGGACGCATAATATTTATGAACTTGCTTTTTGGATGTTGAACAAACTCTCAACCAAAAGGTTTTTTAAAAATGAAAACACTACTAAGCATCGCTTTACTAAGTTCAACACTCTTAGCAAGTACACCACTATTCGCATCTGCCGAAAATCAAGTTGGCTATACCGTAACACAAGCTCATGTAGATCATCGGCCACTCCCACTAAATGTCCATATCTGGTATCCTTCACAATCAGATGGTAAAGAAATAATAGTAGGCGCCAACCCAATATTCGTTGGACATAAAATCAAAGCGGGCAGCACTCCGCTCAAAGGAATATATCCTGTAATGATTTTATCTCATGGCTCAGGTGGCAACGCAGCAAATATTGGATGGTACGCATCAAGTCTAGCAGAGCAAGGCATCATTGTAATAGCCCCTAATCATTCAGGAACAATGTCTGGAGATTCTACTCCAAAAAACACTATCTTAACATGGCAACGCCCTAACGACATTTCTGATCTTATTGGAAATATAAAAGGATTATTGCCTAAAGGGTTAAATTATGATCCAGCCAAGATTGGTGTGACAGGATTTTCGCTTGGTGGCTATTCTGTTATGGCATTGGGCGGCCTGCAATTGAGTAAACAAAGCTACATTGATTATTGCAAACGCAATGCAGGACTAATGGATTGCGCATGGATGGAGTCAACTAACCTAGACTTAAACACCATCCAACAGGATAAATACGAAGCGAATTATGTAGACCCGCGTGTTAAATTAATTGTTGCAATTGACCCTGGCTTTGCGGCAGCTTTTACACAGAAAAGCTTGAAAGCAATCAAAACACCGACACAAATTATAAACCTTGGCGATCCTAAAACATTACCCGAAGCAGTAAACAGCTCTAACTTAGTTAATGAAATTGAAGGCGCCAAATATGTATCGATAAAAGGCGCATCACATTTTAGCTTCCTTGGCCTTTGTACAAAAAAAGCAGCAAAAATACTAAAACTAGAAGGTGAAGAGCCAATCTGTAACGATCCAACTTCAAAAAGTCGTGCATCAATACATAAGGAAGTCTCAATTGCTGCAATAGAATATATCAAACGTCAATTTTCTAATTCAACTGCAAACTAATTAAAACCAAATCTGGACAACAAAAAAGGCGGTGAGCTTGAAGCCAACCGCCTTTTAAAAAATCAATTTGTAAGAAAAGCTTATTCGCTGTCTTTAGGCGCTGCTGTTTCTTCCGCTGCTTTAGCTTTTGCCGCTGCTGCTTCTTCAGCCGCTTTAGCTTTTGCATCTGCTGCTTTTTTCGCCGCTTGCGCTTCTATTGCTGCTTTTTTCTCAGCATCGACACGTGCTTTTTCTTCCATGAATGCTTTACGTTCAGCATCGTTCAAGCCTTTTGCGCGTACATTTGTTTTTTCAACAATACGTGCAGACTTACCACGAAGGTTACGAAGGTAGTACAATTTAGCGCGTCTAACTTTACCGCGACGTACTACTTCAACGCCTTCAACGATTGGAGAGTAAATTGGGAACACACGTTCCACGCCTTCACCGTAAGAAATTTTACGAACAGTGAAGTTCTCATTAAGACCAGCACCCGCACGAGCGATACAAACACCCTCATAAATTTGAATACGAGTACGCGTTCCCTCAGTAACACGTACAGACACTTTTACTGTGTCGCCTGGTTCAAAATTTGGAAGTGTGCGTTTCGCTTCAATTTCAGCGCGTTGTTCAGCGTCAAGCTGTTGAATAATATTCATTTCTTTAACCTTTAGTATGTCCAGGGCCAGGGTCATCATAAGTGTGACTTTGCCAAAGAGTTTTGTTCTTAATTTAACAAGCAAGAGCGATCTTATCTACAAAGGATCAAGAATATCGCGGCAACCCGCTTTTGAACCTCTGAATGACTTTGGATGACTTTGAAGCCAGACCGTTTACTCATTCTTTCCAGTTATCGGAAAAATTTGCCATTTGGGGCAATTGAGGTGGTCCATAGGCCAAAATAGCAACTTTGTCGATAGGAAATCGACTCTAAGAGAGGATTCAACACGGTGGGCAGCATTTACTTTCCAATGCTACCCAAATGCGTATCTTTAAGGTCTATATAATATTGTAAACTACCCCATTAACATCAGTTATTCAGTTCCCCGCTATCATAAAAAAGTGTATAGAAAGAAAACACACCTAGATCAGGGAGCCCTAATTGCGTAAACACCATTCTTCTTTAATAATTGATGACGTTGAGTATAAAACTAATCATCTAAATCAATTTTATGTAGATATATCAAACTCCAAGAACGCGGAACCTTCCCCCCCTTAAAGTTGAAGTCCAAATTTCTTGTCACGCTTACTCTGTTAGAATAAACAATAGTGAAGTCGCTGATCTGAGAGATCATAATGGTAATGACAGAAAATTCTGTCGAACTAGATATGAACTATCAAAACTCCTCCCCAAATAATACAAAATGCAGTTAAAAATGATCATAACTCATTTCAGGTGAAAGATAGCAATAAACGTAAAAATCTAGCAATTTTCAACTTATCTAATGGTCAAGAGTATTGTGTTATTTATCTTTTAGATCCTGTTTTCACACAAACTTGTCATTTAATAATGAAAATTGTCTCCGCCATTCCAAACAAAACAAGGAATCGACATGAAAAAAGTAATAAATTTAGTTACTACGCAAGAAAATGCTTTCACAGCAAAAAGCGCCAATCATAAAAAAACCTCCCAAAATGAGAGGTTTTAAATAAATCCCTTGTCCCTTACCGTGATCTACAAGGCCAATATAGGCGGACATATGGAAGCGTCTTGCGAAGCAAGGGCTTTCGACCATTAATGTCAACATACATTAATTTCTTCATTTGTCAACATACATTTGACGCCACTACTTACCAATGCCGCCCAAATGCGTGTCTTTAAAGCCTGAATAATGCTTCAAACCATAGCCAATTGCACGGTCTATTCCAATATGTGCGGCAAGTATAAGACCTGCACACATAAGCATATCATTTTCTATTAAATGCGCTGATACTAAAAGCGATGAGGCTAGTATCCAGCTATGGGCAATATTATAACAAATCGCCCCAATTTTTGAGCTTATCAAATAGCCAACCATTGCAAGGTCAGGTGCTAGAATAAATATGCCGAAGGTAATCCAGCTAAAACCCAACACATGATAAGCGTATAGTGCCATCACTGTCAATGCCGCATTTTCCAATCGCAATATAATGTTCATATTTATCTCCTGAATTAACAAACGAGATAGCACGAAAACATGATGGAATTAATTAAGCTTTGGTAATACAGACTTGATCTTGAATTTAACGCCAACTAACTATGCGCCTCATCCTGAGCCTGTCGAAGGATAGCGACCTAATCACTTTTGACTTTGGAACCCTCTGCTTCGACAGGCTCAGCATGAGGGCGAATTAGAAAATAGATTAATATTACTCTTCTGACTTGCCCAACAAATCAGGTCGCCGCACACGGGTTAAATTCTCTGCTTGCTCGCGGCGCCATTTATCCACTTTGCCATGATCGCCAGAAGTTAAAATTGCAGGAATTTTACGCCCCTCAAAATCAACTGGCTTGGTATAATGCGGATGTTCTAATAACCCAGTTTCAAAACTTTCAGTGTCGCCAGATTCTGCATTTCCCATAACCCCAGGCAAGAGCCGAATAACAGCATCAAGCAAAACCAGTGCCGCAGGTTCACCGCCAGACAATATATAATCGCCAATTGAAACTTCTTGCAAATTTCGCGCTTCAATCACGCGCTCATCAACGCCTTCAAACCGACCACATACAATAACAACACCATTACCTTGCGCAAGTCCACGAACGTAGTCTTGCGTAAGCGGCCTACCGCGAGGGCTCATCATCAAACGTGGACGCGTATCTTTTTCATCTGACACCGCATCAATCGCAGGTGCTAAAACATCAGCCCTAAGCACCATGCCTGCACCACCGCCAGATGGCGTCTCATCAACATTTTTATGCTTGCCCAAACCATGGTCACGCAAATTACTGGTCTCTATCGACCATGCGCCTTGGTCCTTTGCGCGCCCTGCCAAAGACATGCCCAAAGAGGCTGGAAACATTTCTGGATATAGCGTGACGATAGAAGCTTTAAAGGTCATTAG
>NVRK02000102.1 GCA_002400845.2 Hyphomicrobiales bacterium | reverse complement strand
CGGCGTTAAACTGATTGGCGCGACAGCTCATTTTGTGACGCAGAATTTGGATGAAGGTCCAATAATTGAACAAGATGTTGAACGCATTTCGCATTCTGACCAAGCAGATGAATTGGTGAAAAAAGGCCGCGATATAGAGCGCCGTGTTCTAGCAAGGGCAGTTGATTATTATTTGCAAGACAGAGTGCTTTTAAATGGAACTAAAACTGTTGTGTTTAAAAATTAGGTCGAAAACTAATAATTGAATTCTAACGGCTTAGGTCTTGTGCAATCAATTCTAGTGCAGAAGAGAGCATAATTTCTTTTGGAAATGTATTTTTGTTCACAAGTGTTTTGGATAAAATGGGATGGCTGATATCGAACGGCATAGCAATTGCCCAATGGTCTGCATTCATAAAACCTAAAACTTTTGACGAAGGTAAAACTGCATTGCTGGTCGGCACTTGTGCATCGCTAGTCTTTATTCCCAATAACGAAAGTTGTGTTCGTAAAGGTCGCAAAGCAATAGAAGTTCTTGTCTTTGATGCATTGCCAATGAGTGAATAATAACTAACGTTCTTGGGCAGTGTGTGCTGTTTTAAATAATGCTCTCTGTGAACTGTCGTTATCGACTGCAAGCCTTTGCCGTCTGGCCCTTGGCATTTCATATTGAGCAGTTTGAATATTTTTTCAAAAATGCTTTTATTGTTGGCAAGTGGACTACCAAGCACAACACCAGCAATAGAAAGATGTGCATCAATTTTTGTAGCTAAATTTGGATAGGTTGCCAATGCCTCTATCATGTCGCTTGTACCCTTAGAGTAGCTCACAATAATGAGGTGCTCGTCTTTTGCAACGTTCATTCTACCTATGGCATTGGCGATTAGGTTCGCGTTTATCGTAGAGGACGAATAACCCGTAATTCTAATGTCAGAAAAATTGATGTTACTGATTGAAGGAATGTTAGAGTTTTTAATATAGGTTTTGGCATTAGAATACATGTTCACTTTATCACGTACACAATCTGAAAAAATACCGCCAATCATTGCAACTCGAATTTTTATGCCCGTATTTATAATAGGCTTATGAATTCTCAACGCATTGCCCATAAGTGCGCTAACTTTACTGTCATCAAAATAAGCGGCGCACTTCTTTTTGTAGCCTAATTTGGCGCCGTCTAATGCAAGATTTTGACAAAACAAGTTCATGTATCTTTTGCGTTCATCAATGGCTTGTGCTTGCTGGAGGTTCGCCAGTTTTTTATTCGCGGCTATTAGTGGATCTTGGGCATTGGCATTTGATACATATGTTGAGGCGATAAACAAAAAAACTGCGTATAAATAGGCTAGTTTGCGTAGATTGAAATATTTCAACGCTTCTATTCCCAGCTTAACTTATCAGGCGTTTTGCAAATGCCATTTTCTGAAATGATCTTGGGAGCAATACAGCCGATTGTGCCGCTTGGTGTGTTGATAACATCTATTGCGCCAACACGATTTGATGCATTTGTTGTACTGCAACTTTGCAATGTTAAGCCAAGCATTATGAGGACGACGAGTGAGATAATAGAATTCATTTTAAGCCTCATATTATGCCGCAATTCTGCTTAACATAATCTATGTAATTTACGTTGCCGCGATATTCTTGTTTGTCAAATTTTAGGTAACCAAGGCTGAAATCAAAGCCATGCTTTTCAATTGGTCTACCTTGTTTTTTCATTGCAGATTGTAATTGAGCAATTGCGGCTTTTTGATTTTCAGGTGGAATGGGTTTGTTAGCCGCCCAAAATGTAACTGGCAAATGACACATGGCTCTATATTCTTTACCAAGTTTTACTCTTTTGCCTGTACTCGAATTTAAAACATCTAAGATGCTAAGTGAGGCCGCATGGACGATAATTTGACGTTGTCGTTCGGTAGCGGCATCGGTACAATTTAACTTGTCAGCTTTAGAAAAAGTTTTGCAATAGCTATCAACCACTCTGTAGTTTTTGTCGCCAAACCCGCGCCATGCATCACCCTCAATGTTTTTTAAAATCGCGCCTTTCCAGTTGAAAGCGTTATGCGTAAAGTTTACATATGCGCCCATTAATTTGCTGGCTAAATTTGCAATGCTTGAGGTTGCGCTTGATCTGTTGGCGTTCTTTTCCCCCCATGCAACCACTTGGTCGGTTAGGCGGCGGTCGTCATGCATGTGCCCAAAAGCGTATAGATCGGTAAAGCTGTGTAGGGCTAGCGCTTCGTAGTGTAAGGCTTCCCAAAGACGATCTTTTTCACCTGCAATTAACAGCGCCTTTCTGTGCCATTGCACATAAGATTGTGCGGCCCGAAGTGAAAAGTGTGTAGGATTGTTTATGGCTAATGCAATGGAATGATCGCGCTCTAAATCGTTAGAGCCTAATCCGCGCACAACAGATTTTAGGCGGTTCACGCGCACAGCAAATTCGGGGTTGTTTACTTCTTCAACGCTGGTTGCGTAGTCGCCATATATGGCAACTAAATCGCCAAAGGTGAAATTTGCAAAAGTGTTATTGTTGGCAACTGCGCCAATTGCTTCTGGTCCGTTTGTTAGATGTACGCTGGAGAGTAATTTTTTCGACAGGCCTTTTTTGGCCTTGTCTAATTTTAATAAGGCTGACTTAAAAGCCTCGCGCCCAATTTCGCTATGCTCATAGCTTTCAAATGCAAAAGCTTGTGTGGCGTTTAACAGCGAGCAAGTTAGCGATAGAGTTAAAAATAGTTTTCTTATAGGCAAAGTTTTTCCCCAGACAGATTAATAGTCGTGTTTTAGAATTTATTTTTGCCCCTAAATTCACCGCAAGCATCGATCAAAACATGAATTATGTCAATGGGTTGTGTGGGTAAATGAGCTTGACGTAAGGAGAGGCGAAAGTGAGGAAATTGAAAAATTGACTGATATGTGATAGTCGTTATGTTCACAAAATCTTGGTTGGATTATACGGGAGTTACTGGGGGCATTCACAGGAAGGCATTCAGATGTACATATTTTTACGATTGGCATACTGCATATTTGCAGTTTCCTTGTTCATATCAGCACCTCAAAACTTGTTTGCACAGGATACGCAAATTGCTTCTTTGCAGCCAAATATCACAAGTTTATCTGACTTAACTTTTAAAACGAATAAAACTATTAGAACGGCATCGTTTTGTGGCGCATGTTCAAACAACGATCATTCAGCTTGTGGTGGTCAATCACTGGGTTGGAGTTGTTGTTCGTCAGGCTGTTCTGGTAGTAAAATGCAATGTTGGAATGTTGTAAGCTGTGATAAAATTACTAAGCTTGGCATTGATGATGAAGAGAAAATTCAATCGGACAGAAAAGACTTTCTTTTAATCTCGCCTAAATTATTTGCTCAAAGCAATCAGTGTTCTTATTGGTATAACAATATTCAGGCTACCCAAAGCAGTTATAACAGTCAGTGTTCTGGTAGTTTAAGTCAGACACAATAT
>NVRK02000101.1 GCA_002400845.2 Hyphomicrobiales bacterium | reverse complement strand
CGCCTTGGCATTGGTGCTGATGGAATTTTTGGCTCAGGTACAAAACGTGCTGTTGAGGCTTTCCAAAAAGAAAATGGCCTAAGTGTTGATGGTATCGCTGGTCCAGATACATTTACTGCAATGGGCTTGTACGAGCTTGTATTGTTGCGTGTTGGTTCGCGCGGCGCTGTTGTAAAACAAATGCAAGAAGCATTGGGCATAGATGCCGATGGTCGTTTTGGCCCTGGTACAAAAAAAGCAGTTATGGCTTTTCAAAAAGAAAACGGACTTGAAGGCGATGGCATGGCGGGTCCAATGACCTTGGCTAAGCTTAATTCGTTTGAAGCAGTTTACACACCTCAGACACTTCAAAAAGCAGAGATTTTACCTGAAGAAGAAAAGTTTGAAAGCGAGCCACTACCAGAAATTATGGGTGCAAAAATTATTAAAGGCGATGCGAGTGCCGCCGCTCCTGCCAAATCACTTTGGGGTAAAGTAAAAGGCTGGTTCTCTTAATCAGCTAAAGCAACCGCCCAAAATTGAATTTGTGAAAGCGCCAAAACAATTAGTTACTAAAGTTTTGGCGCTTTTTTATTTCATCTATTTGTAAAGCTTGGCTTTGCTATTCACATGCTCGCGATGCACCGTATATAAACCGCTGGTCATTATGATCGTCGCGCCAACCCAAGTCCATCCATCTGGCAAGTGGTCGAAAATCAAATAGCCGTAAAGCGTGCCCCAAATTAAGATTGTATATTGCATCGGCGCAACAACTACAGCTTCGGCAGTTTCCAGTGCTTTAATCACAAATACCTCACCACAAGCACCCAGTATCGCTATGCCTATCATCATATAGATTTGATTGCTATTTGTCGGCCATACCCAAACAAACAACATTGGAATTGTGAGCACAACTATCGCTACAATGCCCGTGTAACAAATTGTAGTTAGTACACTGTCGCCACCTGCAAGTGTGCGTGATATAATTTGCCTTATAGCGAATACCAAAGCGGCAACGACAATAATCAATAAGGCTGGGTCCATAACACCCATACCCGGGCGTATGATAATCAACATGCCAATAAAACCAATAAGAATAGCGCTCCAGCGCCTTACGCCAACTTTTTCTTTTAAAATAAAAGCTGCTAAAAGTGTCACCATAAAGGGCGCGACAAAACTAACCGCAACAGCATCTGCTATATGTACATAGCCTATACCGACAACAAACAAAGTTGCAGATGTTGCAGCGGCAACACCGCGCGCAACTTGAATTTTTAAATTGCTTGTTTTTAAAAGGCTAAAACCCTTTATGGATAGTAATACTAGAACGCCAATAAAAAGACCCATTTGGCGTACCCACACAATTTGCATAGGATGAAAATTTTCGTTCAATAATTTTGCTAATGCATCCGCTGCCGCAAAGCAAAACATTCCACCAATCATAAAGAGAATGCCAAGCGTACTGTTTGTCCGCATACTCATAGATATGGGCGCAGTTGTCTGTTTTTGTTCGATTGACATGGGGCTACTCTGATTTGTTCTGGTTTGGTTTTGTCCGAAGAGCCGAAAGGTATTCGACAGAAATTCAAGCTAGTTGAGGATTCGTTTTGTGTCTATGATAAAGTTCGATTTTTCGAATAATTATTCGACTATTTTTTATTGCCAATACATTTTGCAAATGCGTTTGAAATATCCTTCATCAAAGTAAAATATAAGTCAGCCCCATTTGAAATTTGAAAACCCAACGGATCAAGTGTTCCTATTTTTACATCACTGCCTTGTGTAATTAAGGAGGTGGTTTTAGTGCCAAATTGTGGCTCACTAAACACACATGCAACATTGTGCTGTTCTATAATGTTTTGCAATTTCCGAATTTGCGCAGCACTTGGCTTAACTTCAGGATTAATTGAAATGATACCAGAAGATTGAAACCCAAAGTGTTGCTCAAATGGCTTATATGCATCATGAAATAAAATGTACCCGTCTTTTTTAATAGGGGCTAAGGTGTTTTCCATTTCAGAAATTAACGCATCAATTTTGAGAATTGTTTCATTCGCGTTGCGTTCAAAAATTTCAGCATTTTTGGGATCTGCCTTGCCTAACTCATGTGATATTTCATGAATGATTAGCTTTGCATTGTCTGGGTTTAGCCAAATATGAGCATTTGCATTATGCTTGTGTTCATTATGGTTCTCGTGTTTTGCATGCGCATCATGGCCGACCTCTTCATGATCTTCTTTATGGTCATCGTTGTGCACATCTGCGTTTAAATGGTGCTCTTCTTCTAATATTTCTTCAAGTTCTATAGAAACAGCATTTTCTCCTATGCTCGCGATTGGTTTTTGAAGTGAGGCTTCCAAAGTTGGCCCTACCCAAAATATTAAATCTGCATTTTGTAATGTTCTAGATTGAGAGGGTTTAAGCGAAAACCCATGTGGTGAAGAAGCGCCCTTTATCAAAAGTGCGGGTGTTCCCGTGCCTTTCATTACATTAGCGACAAGAGAATGGATTGGCTTAATTGAAGTAACTACTTTTAGGTTTGTTTCATCTGCATATGCGCTGGAGAACCAACTTGTTAATGCGATTGCAATGATTGATATACGAGGAAGAGTTAGGCTGTTTTTGGAGCTAATTATGAATTGAGAAAAAATCATGATTGGAGAGTTGCCTGTTAATAGTATTAAAAAATATTGATTGACCTATAATGTAATGATATAACATTTACAACGGAGGTAATTAAAAAGGGTTATTCATTGCTTCAAGATGCATCTCCACTTGTCCAGTTAAAAAAGGCAGGCGTAAAACGCGATGGCGAATGGCTGGTACGCGGTGTAGATCTTTGTGTGAGGAAAGGTGAGATTGTTACGCTAATTGGCCCGAACGGGTCTGGAAAATCGACCACCACCAAAATGGCACTTGGCGTATTAAAACCAGATGAAGGCCATTTGGAAAAACGTGATAATTTAGTTGTGGGCTACGTGCCACAACAATTGCGCATAGACTGGACCTTGCCCCTTAGCGTCGAACGTTTTATGTCGTTAACCTCTAAGCTATCGCAAACTGAAAAAATCGAAGCACTGCAATCTACAAGTACAGCGCATTTATTAAACTCAGAAATTAGACATCTATCGGGTGGTGAATTTCAACGCGTATTGTTAGCAAGAGCAATAGCAAGAAAGCCAGATTTGTTGGTTCTAGATGAACCAGTTCAAGGTGTGGATTTTTCAGGAGAAATAGCATTATACGATCTTATAAAAAGTATTAGGGATGATTTAGCTTGCGGTATTTTGCTTGTATCGCATGATCTACACATGGTTATGGCCGCAACAGATCAAGTGATTTGCCTTAACGGGCATGTGTGTTGTCATGGTACACCATCGGCGGTAGCATCGAGTGAAACTTATAAAGCCATGTTTGGTGAACGGGCCTCTGGCCTCGCTCTTTATGAGCACAAGCACGATCACACCCATTTAGAAGATGGAAGAGTATTGCACACAGATGGCTCTATCACAGATCACTGTCACTCAGATGATGGACATCATCATGACCATACGCATAAGCATGGCAACGATACAGAAAAGGGCAATTAAGTGTTAGATGATTTTTTTGTAAGAGCCTTAGTTGCGGGTATTGGCATTGCGTTAGTTGCTGGGCCACTCGGTTGTTTTATCGTTTGGCGCAGGCTTTCCTATTTTGGTGATACACTATCGCATGCCGCTTTGCTGGGGGTTGTTCTGGCTCTTGTTTTAGAAATAAATATTACACTCGCTGTGTTTGCTGTATCTGCGATAATTTCCATTGTAATGATCGCATTACAAAAACGATCACAAATATCATCAGACGCATTATTAGGCCTGCTTTCTCATTCTGCATTAGCACTTGGCCTATTGGCACTATCATTTTTAACATGGATGCAAGTCGATTTGATGGGGCTTTTAATTGGCGATGTTTTGTCCGTCTCTAAACCAGATATCGCAATAATTTATTTAGGCGGCGCGGCAGTATTGGCCATTCTTATTGCGATATGGCGGCCCTTATTTGCAGCAACAGTAAATTATGAATTGGCAAAAGCAGAAGGTCAAAATCCTGATCGCGTAAACATAATTTTTATGCTGTTAATGGCGATGGTCATTGCAATCGCATTAAAAATAATAGGCGTTTTGCTGATTACAGCCATGCTAATTATTCCAGCCGCTGCCGCAAGGCGTTTATCTGCTGGGCCAGAACAAATGGCTGTATTTGCAAGTATAATTGGTATGCTGTCTGTTGTAATGGGGCTTTATGGCTCGCTTGAATACGACCTTCCATCAGGCCCTGCAATTGTGGTGGCTTCGCTAGGTTTCTTTTTAATTAGCCTTTTGCCAATTGCAATTTTATTTAAATCTAAGAAAAATATTAGTAAAATGCTAGGTGGTGCAAAATGACAGTACAAAATGCAACGCATAACCATGAAAAAATAAAACTAACAAAAAACCAACAATGTGTGTTCTCAAAATTAGAAACTGCAAAAGTACCTCTGAGTGCATACACATTGCTAGATGAATTGCGCGACGATGGTTTTAGAGCGCCATTGCAGGTTTATCGCGCTTTAGAAAAATTGATGGAAATTGGCATCGTTCACCGTGTTGAAACACTGAATGCATTTGTTGCATGCAACGAAACCAATTGCACAAATTCAAAGATCATTGCTTTTACAATATGCCAAACTTGCGGCGATGTTACAGAATTGAGCGACACTGCTTTGTCATCAAGCCTTAAAAAACTAGCCAAATCGCAAGGATTTGAAGCAAAACAATCTACAATCGAATTACGCGGCCTATGCAAAGCTTGCGTTTAACTTGATTTAAAATTGTCCATAACATTCATGAGGTCACGTTTAAACGTATCTTTTAAATCTGCGGTGGAATCTAAAATCTGCTTGGTTTTGATGAAATCAAGTGCTCTTACTTTCCCCATTTCAGGGCGCACCAATAAATCGAGTTGGTTTGTTTTTGCCTTTTCATTGGCAATGGTTAGTTGCATTAATTGTGGTGAAGCATACATAACATCAATCTTGTTTGGCCGCTTGCTACTGCCTTGGCCATTGTCAACATTTGGACCGCCAGCTACATCAATCGCTACAATAATATCTGCTTTTCCGTTTAATAAATCAAAGGGAGTGGGGTTTGTCATGCCGCCATCAATCAGCACCGTACCATCAATTTTTACAGGTAAAAATACGGCAGGAATTGCTGCGGATGCTGCAATTGCAGATCGTAATGGGCCTTGAGTAAATATTTTATCGCAATGAGCATAATAATCTGTCGCTACAATATGCAGAGGGATTTTAAGATCTGCAAAGTTATCGCATACATTTGGCGGCAAGAATATATCAAGCACGCGTTCAATATTAATCTCGCCAAACCTTGGGCCGCCATCAGACATAAAAGTTTTGACAGAATCTGGCCGTAGTTTCCATAAATCAGCAAGCAACTTCCATCTGTCCGCAAAACGTTTTCTAGTATAGTCCTCAATTTCCTGCGCAGTTAAACCAGAGGCATAGCCAGCCGACAGGATGGCGCCAATTGAAGTCCCACTCATGCAAACGGGTGTGATGCCAAGTTCGTCTAAAGCTTGCAAAATATGAATGTGAACAAGGCCGCGTGCGCCGCCTGCACCCAATGCAATGCCAATCGTTGGTTGCGTCATTATTCAGCCTTTAATTATTTATCGAAATCATTTTCACATCTTGAAAATTTATCATCACACTATAAGTTTATATTTAGGGATTTGAAAAGAAAATTTAATTTCTCTATTGTCACATATAAGTTGTTTGGCGCGAAGTTATTTTAAAAGGAATTACGCATGCGGTTTTTGCATACAATGGTACGGGTTAAAGATATTGATGTTTCGCTAAAGTTTTATTGCGATTTATTAGGCATGGTAGAAACACGTCGTAAAGAAAGTGAAAAGGGCCGTTTTACATTAGTCTTCCTTGCCGCTTCAAAAGATGAAGCAATGGCAAAAGAAAACAACGCACCAGAGCTTGAGTTAACTTACAATTGGGACGGTAATGAAGAATATGAAACCGCCCGTGCGTGGGGGCATTTAGCTTATAAAGTTGATAATATTTTTGAGACTTGTCAAAAACTATCAGATGCTGGTGTCGTTATTAACCGACCACCGCGCGATGGTCATATGGCATTTGTAAAATCACCAGATGGCATCTCACTAGAACTTCTTCAAGAAGGTGACGCTTTAGAGCCACAAGAACCTTGGGCATCTATGGATAATACGGGTTCTTGGTAATCTTTGTACTTTTGAAAAGGGAATAATGAAAATGTCAAAATTAGAATATCATCTATTCCCTTATCTCGCCGATAATTATGGCGTGTTAGTTCATTCGCCTCAAACGGGTGAAACCGTTTGTATCGATTGTGGTGAAACTCAAGCTTATTTAGATGCGCTTGCAACTAAAAATTGGAAGCTGAGTGAAATTTGGGTAACTCACCATCACTGGGATCACACCGATGGTGTTGTCGAACTGAAAGAAAAAACGGGCGCTAAGGTGATCGGTCCGCGTGACCAATCAAAGCCGATTAAAGGTTTAGATGTTTTGCTGAGTGAAGGCGATGGCTATAGATTTGCAGGGTATGATGTTGAAATTTTACACACCCCTGGTCACACGCTAGACATGCTTAACTTTTATCTGCCTGAAGAAAAAGTAATTTTCACAGGCGATACATTATTCTCATTAGGATGTGGTAGAATTTTTGAAGGGACTCAGCCCATGATGTGGGAAAGCCTATCTAAATTGGCAAGGCTACCAGCGGAAGCTATCGTCTATTCTGCACATGAATATACAATTGCAAATGCTGATTTTGCGCTGACAATTGATCCAGAAAACAAAGCTTTGGCATTAAGAGTGGAAGAGATTAAAAAACTTCGTGCAAAAAATTTGCCAACCGTGCCAAGTACAATAGGATTAGAGTTAGAGACCAATCCATTTTTACGGTCTGGAAGCGTGGATATTAGAAAAAGTTTAGGAATGCTCGATGCAAGTGACGCAGAAGTTTTTGCTGAAATTAGAACAAAAAAAGATAGGTTTTAACCGCATATGTTAGTTCCCTTTAATGGCTCTGGTGAAACAGAATTTAGCGGTGAAGCAGAGCCGCATCGTTTTCGATATTCAAAAACTAAATTCCAAATAAATTTAGCAATATCTGTTGCTCTAACCGCAATGATTTGCGTATTAACTTGGATGGTTTTAGGCATATGGGGGGCAGTTAATAGAGACTTATATACATATGTTACGGGGCTGGTATTTTTCGTTTTTATATCGGCCAAATCTATAAGACGGTTTTTTCAAAATGAAACTATTCTGGCAATTCAGCCAACTGGTTTGTTGGACAAACGCTGGTCTGAAGACTTGGTAACTTGGGATTCAATTAAAGAAATTACATTGGGTCACAGAGAAGAAGACGTGTTGTTACAAGTTTGGTTGTGGCCCCATGGATCTAGTAAAGTGGTGTCAGTCCATAAAGATACGCCGCCGCCAGATTTTAAAATTGACCTTGATGTACTAGAAGGCGACGCTAATTCAATTGTGAATTTGATTGCAAAGTATCATGCAATTAAACCAGAACTAAATTAGCCTCTAAGCAATTAAAATATAAGCGAGTGTAACACTTTTGATTTTCGTAATCGGCATTTTGATTTTAGGGGCGATAATATATCTCCCCCAGTACTGGATTAAGCACGCCATTAAAAAGCATAGTGTCCACCGCGATGACTTTCCCGGAACTGGAGGCGAACTTGCGGAGCATTTTGTTAAAGAGTTTAAACTAACAGGCGTAAAGGTAGAAGAGACAAATCTGGGCGACCATTATTCGCCAGAAGAAAATACGGTAAGGTTGTTAAAGGATAATTTTAACGGTAAGTCAGTTTCAGCAATCGCAATTGCTGCGCACGAAATAGGCCACGCGATTCAGCACCACCAAGGTAATAAATTACTTAGTTTGCGTCAGTCCTTAGCTAAGTTTGCACAATTAAGTGACACGATTGCTTCAATCTTCTTTTTTGCCGCGCCTGTCATTGGTGTGCTTGCAAAAACGCCTATTGCTCTGTTTGGTTTTATTGGCATTGGCATAGCATTATTGGCGGTGCGAATAATCGTCCATTTAGTGACGCTACCAGTTGAATGGGATGCCAGTTTTAACAAGGCTTTGCCGATTTTAGAGCAGGGTGGTTACTTAAAACCTGAAGACATGCCTGCCGCTAGACAGGTGTTAAAAGCCGCCGCTTTAACCTATGTTGCTGGTGCCTTAGTAAGCCTGTTAGACCTTGCGCGATGGATACGAATTATTCGTTAAAACTATCAGCACTCAACAACATTTACAGCCAAGCCACCCTTTGATGTTTCTTTATAGCGCTCATTCATATCAAGCCCTGTTTGACGCATGGTCTCAATACAAGCATCAAGCGGTACAAAGTGACTGCCATCGCCCTTAAGCGCTAAAGAGGCCGCTGTTACTGCTTTAACAGCGCCAAGTGCGTTGCGCTCAATGCAAGGTACTTGCACCAATCCACCCACTGGGTCGCAGGTCATACCAAGATGGTGTTCGAGTGCAATTTCAGCTGCGTTTTCAACTTGCTCAGGCGTGCCACCCATAATTTGCGCAAGGCCAGCCGCCGCCATTGCTGAGGCAGAACCCACTTCGCCTTGGCAACCAACTTCTGCACCAGAAATAGAGGCATTGTGTTTTATAATGCCGCCAATTGCGGCTGAGGTTAATAAAAAATCTCTGATTGTTTTTTTGTTAGAGCCGCTATGAAAGTGCGTGTAATAACGAAGAACCGCAGGAATAACGCCAGCCGCGCCATTGGTAGGTGAGGTAACAATGCGCCCACCAGCCGCATTTTCCTCATTCACAGCCATCGCATAAACCGACAGCCAGTCATTGACTTGAAGTGGGTTAAATTCGTTTTTCTGCCACTCATCTTTTAACTGATCGTGAATGTTTTTAGCGCGACGTTTTACCTTTAGGCCACCCGGCAATATGCCAGCACCCTTAATGCCGCGTTCGATGCAATCATTCATCGCGTTCCAAGTCTTGTCTAATTTTTTGTTGAGCGTATATTCATCCATTTCAGCACACTCATTCTTACGCTTCATTTGCGCTATAGAAAGCCCACTTTTTTTAGCCATTGCAAGCATTTGCTTAGCGTTGTCAAATGGATAAGGAACTTTATCTGTTCCAGAAGGTTTCGTGTTGCTTCTCATGGCTTCAAGTTCGGTTTCATCTACCACAAAGCCACCGCCAATAGAATAATAAACGCGTCTTAAAAGTACCGTGCCGTCCTTATCAAGCGCTTGAAACAACATGCCATTTGCATGGCCCGTTAAAGGTGTTTTTTTATCAAGCACTAAATCTGTTACAGGATTAAAGTTGTAAGTTGGGTGGCCTTTAGGAGATATTGTCTTGTCAGATTTTATTTGGTCAACAATTTGCTCCATTTTATCTGGATCAACTTTATCGGGGGTTTCTCCAGCCAGTCCTAAAATAACAGCACGGTCACTGGCATGACCAATGCCGGTGAAGGCAAGCGATCCATGAAGTGAGGCTGTGATGCGAGACACTTTTGCACCAGTTGTACGTGGCCATTGGGTGTTAATCAGCTCATCTAAAAAACGAGCAGCGGCACTCATTGGCCCCATAGTATGAGAACTTGAGGGACCAATTCCGATTTTATAAACATCAAATACGGACAAGAACATGTTTGCTATCTATCCTTAATTATATTGATTCTTGGTTTGGAGCTATTCAAACCTATTTGGATTTTATTTAACCGCTTCTTCCAGATAAAGTTCACGCAAACGTTTTGTCAATTCGCCTGGCTTACCATCACCAATTGTTGCGCCATCTATCGAGACAACTGGCATCACAAATGCAGATGCGCTGG
>NVRK02000100.1 GCA_002400845.2 Hyphomicrobiales bacterium | reverse complement strand
TCGGGTGGCGGCACACAAGAACAGGTTCATATCCTGATCAAACCGATTACACCTGATCTTAGGACCAATCTTGTCATTGCGACAGATCGGCGGACCTATCATCTGGAAATGCATTCAACTGATGACACCTATATGGCATCAATCTCGTGGGTCTATCCCTATTCAGATTTGATTGCTTTGAACAAGCGCAATGCAGCAGCAACCCAATTTGCAAACCTCACCATAGACAGGGACTTGAAACTGGAGACGTTGAAGTTCCGTTACAAAATCACCGGCGACGCACCCTGGAAACCCATCCGTGCCTTTGACGATGGTAAAAAGGTCTACCTACAATTCCCGTCAGGCTTGAGACAAGGCGATGCCCCACCTCTTTTTATCGTCGGGTCAAACGGGAAGCCTGCGCTGGTCAATTATCGGGTGCGCGATAACTATTACATTGTTGATCGGTTGTTTGCTGCTGCCGAATTAAGACTGGGCACAGATCCGCAACAGGTCGTTCGGATCACGCGGACGGATGCCACATATAAAACGGTACGTTCACCTAAAAACAAATGGGGAATACGCAATGACCGCTGATCCCCAAGTTAAAATTGATCCAGAGCGGTTGGAACTCAGAGCCAAGCCGAGACCGGTCACCCGTATCAGTCGCAAGGTGCTTTATGCCGGGAGTGCGCTGGTACTTATTTTTATATCAGGGGCAGTGTTAATTGCCCTTGATCCACCGGACTGGAAAGATGGCCAACGCACAGAATTAATAGACGCGCGTCGCAACCAGACACCAGAGGGTATTGAGAAGCTACCCTCAAGTTATGACGGCATTCCAAAGCTCGGCCCGCCCAACCCTGGCGATCTCGGTAAATCAATTACGCAGCTGGAACGTGATCTGAATATACAACCGCGTCCGTTACCATCATTCAAACCAGACCCGGAGGAAGAGTTCAGACGTGCAGAACGTATACGGCTGGCGAAACTGGCCGCAAAAGCCAATGCATCAGGAGTGTTCTTTACAATACGGGCGAGGCAGGTCAGCACCAATGCAAAATCAGATCAATCAGATAATGCTAATACAGACGCAAATTTTGACCCGCTTGCCGTATTCAACGCTCTTAACCAACCTCCACCAACTGCAACTACAGTTGATCCCAATGGACAAAATGGCAAGTTGGCATTCCTGCAAAATGGCCCGGATGGTAAAATCTACAATCAGCATACCTTTCAGAAACCTGTCTCTCCCTATCAACTTATGGCCGGGACTGTCATTGCCGCGAGCCTGATAACAGGCCTCAATTCTGATCTGCCGGGAACTGTTATCGCCCAGGTAACGGAACACACCTATGACAGTGTGACAGGTCAACACCTGCTCATTCCGCAAGGCTCACGTCTGATTGGGCGTTATGACAGTAATATTTCCTTTGGCCAAAACCGTGCCCTTGTGATCTGGCAACGGATCATACGTCCCGATGGCACGTCGATTGTCATCGATAATTTACCGGGTACAGATCCCGCAGGCTTTGCGGGTGTTGCAGACAGAGTTGATTTCCACACACGACAGCTTGTTAAGTCTATTGGCCTTGCAACGCTTCTTGGTGTTGGCACCGAATTGAGTTTCGGTTCTAACGAAAACGAACTCGTTCGGGCTATACGTGAAAGCATTCAGGAAAATACCAATCGCGCAGGTCAGCGCATTGTCGAACGCACGTTGGATATTCAGCCGACAATCACTGTGCGTCCGGGCTGGCCCATCCGTGTGATCGTTAATAAAGATATCATTTTGCCACCAATGATAGTGGGAGTACGCTGATCATGGCACCGCTCAAACTTGGCAAACTGCCTGATCGCAAGACAACCAAGATCACCTTTACCGCAAGTGCAGACTTGAATGCATTATTGATAGATTATGCAAAAGCATACGAGGTGGAGTATGGGCAGCAAGAATCTGTCGCAGACCTTATTCCACATATGCTGGAGGCATTTATCAAGGCAGATCGAGGTTTTAAAAGGAAAAATTCCAATTCCGGAATCACCCACAAAACAGCCCTTAAGAATGATTGAAAGTGCACAGGAGGTGATATTGACGATTTGCTTCACAGATGCTGGCAATAGCGGCGTCAGGCCAATCTTATTACTTCACTATAGGCAGGAAGCGGTCGTTCGCAGCACATAATTTTTCTTTCCACTGTCTCCAAAGCTGACATTATCTAACTGGTTTATACCAACCTCAGGATTTGAGGTCTACGATCAGAAAAACTTCGGCTTTTAACGTAGTGCCAGTCTTGCAAGAAGTTCGGTCTTCCTCTTGCTTTAGAGACAATGGTGGGGAGGCCTAAGGCTTGCAGCCATCTACTCCTTTTTTTGATGGTTGACAGTAAAAAATGTAAGAGTTGTGACAGGCTTCACATAATAAGAGAAAATATGCACGACGCGATAAGATAAATAGTGATCGACACCATTGGATAAAATGTGTACAACACGGAAAGATAAATAATGATCCGCACAATAAAATAAGGAATGGTCAGGTCATGGCGACGGCTCCTGAGAAACTTGCAGATGCCCTTGAGGCTCTAAATGCGCTGCAATCAGCGGGGCGGGTGGCTGTTCGTTCAGCTGATTTATCCCGCACGCACCGCGAGCGCTTGATGAAATCAGGATTTCTCAAAGAAGTTATGAAGGGCTGGTACATCCCGTCCCGTCCCGATGAAAGGGTAGGAGAGAGCACGGCTTGGTATGCCTCATTTTGGGGGTTTTGCGCGCAGTATTTGACTGAGAGGTTTGGCGAAGACTGGTCATTGTCACCAGAGCAATCTTTGATGTTACATGCGGGTGACACAGCTGTTCCCAGGCAAGTGCTGGTGCGCGCCAAAAAGGCTGGCAACAAGAACACGGATTTTCCGCACAACACCTCTATATTTGAAAGCCGTACAACGATTGCTGACGGCGAAGGCTTGACCCTCAAGGATGGGCTACGTCTGTTTTCGCTAGAAGAGGCTTTAATTAGTGTCCCTGAGGCGTTCTTTGAGAACAATGCAACGGAAGCACGCACGGTACTGGCGATCATTCCTGATGCCTCAGCACTTCTTGCCAAACTTCTTGATGGGGGGCACACGCGCGCTGCGGGTCGCCTATCGGGTGCTTTTCGAAGCATTGGCAGCGAGAAGATTGCCGATGAGATATTGTCCGCGATGAAGGCGGCGGATCATGATGTGCGAGAGATCAATCCGTTCGCTCAGTCAATTAGAGTGGCCAATGCAGGCCGGATAACATCGCCTCATGTTCACCGCATCCGATTGAAATGGGAGAAGATGCGCGAGCAGATCATCGCACATTTTCCAGTTGCGCAGCCCATTCTGGGCGACCCGGACGCTTATCTCAAGGCAATGGACGATATCTATGTGACGGATGCGTATCAGTCCCTATCTATCGAGGGTTATCGGGTTTCTCCGGAACTGATTGAGAAGGTACGCCATGGCAATTGGAGCCCGGATGATAATCCTGAAGATCGCGCCTTGAAGGACGCGCTGGCCGCGCGCGGCTATTGGGAAGCATTTCAACGGGTGCGCGAGAGTGTACGGGCGGTTCTAGAAGGCAAGGATGCTGGAGAGGTTGTGGAAGCTGATTTGAGTGAATGGTATCGCAATTTGTTTGCGCCATCGGTGACCGCTGGCATTTTGAAAGCATCTCAACTTGCGGGGTATCGCAATTCTCCTGTCTACATTCGACAATCTCAGCATGTGCCTATGAGTGTTGAGGCGGTTCGCGATTGTATGCCGATTTTCTTTGATCTGTTACATGAAGAGAAGGATGCCAACGTTCGGGTAGTTCTTGGCCATTTCGTTTTTGTTTTCATCCATCCCTTCGTCGATGGGAACGGACGCACAGCACGCTTTTTGATGAATGTGATGATGGCCGCAGCAGGTCGGCCATGGACTGTGATCCAAGTTGAAGACAGAGATACCTATATGGCCAGTTTGGAGGCTGCGAGTGTTGAAGAGGATATTGAACCCTTTGCCACCTTCATCGCGAAAGCGGTAGATGCGCAATGATCGATATACCCAATGATTTTGACAGCTTGGTGAGGCTCTTTACTGAACTTGGCGTTCCTACATCTAATATCGCATTTTACAATCATCCGAGCTTCATGAGAGCCGAAGCGGACAATGCCTCAGTCCTTGAGCTTTACGCGGCTTTTGTTCGTATGCGTCCAAGAGATGCGGATTACGACACTCACGTCAAAGAGACTGTTCCGATTGTTACACGTAAACTGGCGGAAGAAATTCAAAGCGATGGTCAATTGGGCGCATGTGTCGACGTTGCACAGATGCTAAACAAAATACTCGAGGAGCTTGGGATTTGGAGCTATTCAGTCCAGGGATCGCTCACAATAATGGATCCGAGCCTGCCCAATCCGACATGTTTTTGGATGTTTGATGAGAAACCGGTTCCTGGACATGTTTGGGTAGTAGCGCCTCCGTTTGACATCATCGACGTTACCCTAAAAGCGCAACCTTACGGACGTCACGAAGCTGACCTTCTGCCACTTGTTCTGACCTCTGAGGGTGGAAAACGGATCAGACCCTCCTCCGAAGAATTCTTTGAACCTTCACTTTTGGCAGCGGCTTACCGAGCGGTTGGAGGACCAAGAGATACTATTCACGAACGCACAAACCCTGGTATGATGAGTGCCATCAACTTTTTCCCATCATGGCAATTGGAAGAAGGCACAACGCGTTTGCGATATGCAACAGGAGGCATTTCGCTGTCGGATGCACCAGACTTACCAGCCATCAAAAATAGAACATGGAACGGACGATATGCATCTGCAGTCTTGGACGACATCATTCGCCCTGCGTTAGACGCAATTTTGACCAAGAGGAGTTAACTTTTGGGAACTGAAATTGCGCTTTCTATTGGTGGTATTGATGTGTCGTGGAGCAAAAACTCCATGGGCATGAACCATGGGCACTTGTTTCAAGAAAAAGATCGAAGGCGCTTTCAGTCTGACCAGATTGATTACGATTACTTCAAAGACAAGGATGAGGATGACGAGCTCGCAGCAATGGAAATTGGTTTCATCAAGCCCCTGAGAGATGTGCTGCCAAGGCTAGAACTTCTCGGATACTCACTTGCTAGGGTCAAACAGGATTATGAGCGCGCTGCTGAAGACAGCGCAGAAGACAACCGCCTGACGACTGAGATCGGGATACCAAAGACCGACAAATCTGTTGATTTCGAAACCTTCCTTTCGTTCATCCGTGAATTTGCAATCAAGGATTTAGATACAACCGCAATCTTTGATCTTGATGAAGTAGGACAAACCAAAATTCGTGGCCGGTTCAATAGAAGGGAGGTTGTTGAAAAATTCCCATTTTTCGATCCGAATGAAGATCAAGCTTACTCAGAACTAAGCTATTTTGGTGGGCTTGTGGGCTTTCTTCTTCCTTATTCGATATTGCGCGTCTTAGCCGAGAACCCAGACAATCTCAGTGTATCTGTGACATGGCAGTACGGTCCTCTTGTTGAAGCGGGATGGGAGAAACCGGACTTGTTCAATCCGTTAGTCAGGCGGCGAGAGACATTCTTGATCGCAACGGAGGGTTCGTCAGATGCCCATATACTCCGCCATGCGATAGACCTCCTGAGGCCTGAGATGTCGGATTTTTTTCGCTTTATTGACATGAGCGACCGTCATCCGTTTCCCGGAACCGGCAACCTTCACAAGTTTGCTGAAGGACTGTGCAAAATTGATGTGCACAATCAGTTAGTCCTAGTCTATGACAACGACGCGGAAGGGCGTTACACTTTCATGAGGACGCAAAAACTCGGCTTACCTGACAATATGAGAGTTGCCCTGTTGCCGGATTTGGAAGAATTTAAGCTGTTCCCCACAATCGGGCCTGATGGTCAGGGCGAGATGAACATCAATGGTCGCGCAGCGGCGATTGAATGCTATCTGGATCTCACGTCACCGAAGACACCTGATCCTGTGGTTCGATGGTCGAAGTTCTTTTCGGACTTGGATGCCTATCAAGGAGTGCTGGAAAGCAAAGGGCAGTTTATGAAGGCGTTTCTAAATCTTCGGTCTGAAACAATGGGCACTTCTGGATATGACTTTAGCAAGATCAACTGTGTTTTGGACGCGTTGTATTGGGAATGTGTATCTATCGCGGAAAATGCCTAACGATTCGTACGAAGATTGTTTGCCAATATGGGCATATGGGTCGAATGCAGACTTAGTCAGAAGGGGCTGAATGCAGACTTTCGCTGCAACCGCGCAATTGCACCTGGTCTTTTTGGGAAGCTGACACCCGTTATCAATTCATGGCATTGTTTTCTGCGTCCGTGAAACGGGTGCCAATAGATGGCGAATAGAAAGCTAGCACATTGACGGTTTGGTTAATCGGTCAAAAGCATCTTCATTAACGTCCTCTCCGTGAAATACCGGTTCTCCATGCGGAAGGTGAAGCAGTGTCATCTCCAGCTCATACCGCCGCGAACTTATGCACATCTCAATAACCGGCTCGCTAAACCATACACCTGCACCTTGGTTGATCCCATCAATAGTAAAGGTTCCGAACTGCTGTTCGTTACTAAATGATCGGCTTTACGCAATGAAATCATTTCCAATTCTATTGATCCAAGTGACTATTCACGCTCTTGTTAGTATCAAACTTTAAACACAAAAATTGCTTTGATTTCAGTCGGGGGGGACAGGCGGTAGCGGCCTCCCGCTACCAATGACACTATTTTTATTATTATTTATCAATAGGTTAAATATGGTTTAGTGTTATTTCTGAATTTTACTTCACCATTTGTGCCACGATAAATATACTTGCCAAAATGCAACTGCTAAAGGCTCAGATATTTAAGCGCTTAGTTAGTTGAAAAAAATAACTGCCGCTTAAAAATATTGTGAGCTGTCTATCGTCAGGGAACGATTGCAACTTAACTTAATCGAGATATTGTTTAATCGTTTGGTTGGAATTATGTGATTAAAAGAGTGGTGCAATTCCATGACAGGTTCAAGGCTTGAATACAAAGTATTGGATTAGAGGTTTTGTATGATGTCTTTTAAAATTAATTCCCATGGGTGCTATCCTTGTATGGTGGCTTTATGTAAGCTTTTGACAGAATTACATGGATAGGGAATCTGTTATAAAATTTGCGACAAAGCCCTTTTCTTATTATGAAGGCCGTACTCTCTTAGGCTTAGGAATGATCGGATATTACAGTGTACAATCAAAAACAAAAAGAAATGACTGTTCTCTCTAAAATTATAAATAACGAAGAGCCAGTATCAGATGACTATTTGAGAAGATCAATAATAACATCATCTAGCATAACGATGGAGTTATGAGGCTTTGACACACAATTCATTAGCATCGCCCAATATAAAAAAGTCTAAGCGTGTTCTACGTGTCCTTGGCACTTCTGTAACTCATATAGAAGAATTGCGTGTTGCGGCGGAAGCAGATTTAGAAATTGATATCGAGTTCACAACATTAAATGGAACTGAGGCACAACGCCGTGGAGCGCTTTCTCCAGAAAGTTTTGATCTTTATGATCAGTGGTTTCATGACATTGATTTGATTTGGCCAACAGGTTCAGTACAGCCCATAGATATAGAGCGCATCGTTTGCTGGAATGATATTGGCTATCTACCAAAAACCGGCTGTTTATCGTCAGGCCAAATTACAGCGCCAGGTGGTGATCCCAGCCAAAAATTATTTGTGCAAAGAGATGGGTCTTTAAGCAATTTGCCCACGCAGAAAATTTCTATGATGCCAACAGTACACAATGCAGATAGTTTCGGCATAATAGGTACTGGTAGTGTTGATATTCAAAGTTGGGCAGCTTTAATCGATCCACGCTGGAGGGGGAGGATTATCCTGCAAAGCGATGCGGCTATTGGCTGTCTTGATATGCTTATGGCGCTTGGAGCTTCGAGAAAGATTGGCATACAAGATATTGGAAATTTGTCGCTTGCAGAAATAGACTTATTGACCAAAAAATTGACAGAATATAAAGAAGACGGGCAATTTAAAACTTTTTGGGCGGATGAATCAGAAGCTGTCAAAGCCTTCCAATCTGATGGGCCTATTATTGGTAGTCTATGGTGGTCTGGAGCCGTAAAACTACGCGCAATGGGTATTCCTGTAACAATGGCAACTCCAATTGAGGGGTATCGCGGTTGGTTTGGTGGTATCTCTCTTTCTAGGCACTGCAATGGTAGTGTTTTAGATATGTCTTATGAATATATGAACTGGTGGTTGTCTGGACCAGCTGGCGCTATTATGGCCAAAAATGGAGCATATATGACAAATTCTGAGGCTGTACGATCGTATTTGAGTCCCGCTGAGTGGGCGTTTTGGTATGAAGGCAAAATAGCAACATCGCCAATAACCGATCCTAAGGGAACTAAAATATTTGATATTGGCGAAACACGCGGTGGTGGTAGCTATTACGAAAGAATGTCTAGGGTCGCGGTATGGGATTCAGTTATGCAAGAGCATAATTATTTAGTTAGGAGTTGGGACAACGCAATTGCTTAAGGGCTCCTAGGATTAAGAATCCATTCTCATAAGATAAGATTTTGTCTCTGATGGTGGAAATACTGAAACAGCCATAAGCCGTTTTGCAGTTCTATCTGCTGCGCGATTTAAGTGTTCTTCAAGTGCTTGCGCTGCTAATTTGTAGCTTCCGCGTTTTACGAAATTGAAAATCAACGCGTGTTCTTGCCAAGAACCTTCAAAGGGCCGTGTTCCCACGAAGGATGCAAACACGTGGTTCACTACTAAGGCGAGCTGGCTTTGGTTGACCATTCTTAATAAGTGCGGGTTTGGCGATTTGGACAGTAATGTTGTGTGCAAATCAGTCTCAAGCTCACTAAGTTGGTCAGCAGAAACGCCATCTGGCGATTCTTGAGCCTCTTTTAACCTGTCTAACATTTCATCGAGTAAATTTTCACTGATGAGGGGCGCGCTTTCTAGCAATGCTAAGGGCTCCAAATTCGAACGAATTGAATAATAATGAGCGACCTCAGCGGCTGTCAGTGGTCCGATAATCCAGTGGGAGCGTGGGTCTTTTTTGACAATGCCACGCACCAATAAGCGCGATAAACTATCTCGAATAACGGTTCGGCTAACTTGAAAATAATCGGCAGCAGCTTGTTCATTGATCCTGAATTTTCCAAACGGTAAGGCATGAATTAGCGCATCCTCAAACTCTTTAAAAACACGCGCTGAAGTTAAAAGCGCAGCATCATTTACTGTAACTTTTGAAAGGCCAAGCATTTCATATGTTAAGTTGATACGAAGAGGAACAACACCTTCATCGCCAGCAATGACAAATCCTCGTCCTTCAAAGCGTTTTAAGAGCCCTTGTTCGCTAAGGTAACCAAGAGCAGTTCGAACAGGGGTGCGGCTTGATCCAAACAGTTTAGCAATTGGATCTTCTGTTAGTACGGCGCCTTCAGGTAACAATCCATTTTTAATCGCTTTTTCTATTTGCATAGCAATAACCTGATATCTCGATCTCGAGACGTCCAGTTTGGCGACTTCAGGTTGTTTTGATCTCTTATCAACAGTCATCAATGAGATTCATTATTTTGAATTTTGTGTTCAAGATACGTTTTTTCATTGTATTCATTCCCAAAATATATGTAAAAACTAATAATTTTAACTTTAATCCATGTAAAAATACATTATCTACAAATTAATAATTGACTTTTGTACTCAAAGTACAATAAATATACAAAAAGATGCACATTAGGGAGGTCGTGTCCAATATGCTTGAATTAGTTGACTTTGGGAAGTCATATGATGGCGTGAATGCAATACAAAATGTATCGTTCAACGTTAATGAAGATGAATACCTGACATTACTGGGGCCTTCTGGGTCTGGAAAAACTGTACTTCTACGTTTAATTGCGGGACTGGATCGACCTGATACTGGTCGTATCATTCTTAATGGACAAGATATTACCACTATGCCTACGCATTTGCGTGGGATTGGTTTTGTACAGCAAAAATACGCTTTGTTTCCCCATATGTCTGTACGGCAAAATATTAGCTTTGGTTTGATTAATCACCACTCCTCCCCAATCAGGGATGAAAAAAAAGTCAATTATCTTTGTGATGAAATGTTGGATATCGTTGGTCTAAGTGGTTTGGCAGATCGTGGCGTTGGTCAAATTTCTGGTGGTCAAAAACAACGTGTTTCGCTTGCTCGAACTTTGGTTACTAAACCAAAGCTTTGTTTACTGGATGAGCCATTGGGTGCTCTTGATGCTAATTTAAGAGAGAGAATGACCGTTGAATTACGCGATATTAGAACAACGCTTGGCGTTAGTTTTATTCATGTAACTGGCAATGAAGATGAAGCCCTGGGTATGGGGGATCGCATGATTGTTTTGGACAAAGGTTGCGTGATCCAAATAGAAGAACCAAACAAATTATTTGCGATGCCAGCGAGCGTAAAAGTAGCGCGTCATGTGAACAGTTATAACATTCTATCTGGTTCAACTGAAAACAATAGTTTTGTTTTTGCGGACTACAAACTTCCTATGGCTGCTTATGCCAAAAGTGCAGCATTCTACGTTGTGGGTATAGACAAAGTCACAATTGAAAAAGTTGGGTCAGTCAAACGTAAAGCTAAAGATATTACTTCTTTTGAAGCAAAATTTGTTGATGCCGAATTTATGGGCTCGCGGGTTGTATATCAATTTGAGTTAGCCGATGGCCAAATTTTCGAGGTGGAGCGCCACCTTAGTCGTGAAACTCCAGTTGATTACAAAGCAGGTGAAGTGCGCTGCTTGAGCTGGAAGGCTGCTGATGTTTTGGCCTTTGCCTCTGATGGTGGCCTAATCAATGAAAACGCAAAAATACGAGGAACAGTATGACGTTAAACTCCAACGATCGTAACGCCGATCAACGAAGTTATTTTGAGAGATTCTCTCATTACTACTTGCTTGTTCCAGGCGTGACATGGATGGCACTATTTCTCATCGTCCCACTTTTGATGATGGTGTATGTAAGTTTTTGGACACAGACAACATTTGCTATCCATTCTGAATTAACAACTAAATCGTGGGTCACCTTTTTCTCATCTGAGACCTATTTCGGAGCTCTTTTACGCACAATTCGGATATGGTTGACGGTTTTATTCTTCACTTTTTTACTAGGGTACCCAGTCGCGTTGTATATTGGGTTGTTTGTTCGCAGCAAAACAATTCAAACAGTATTACTCGTCGCTTGTGTGATCCCGTTTTGGACTTCATTTTTGATAAGAGTTTTAGCGTGGCGCCCTATGTTGGGTAAAGAAGGTGCAGTAAATCTTGTCCTTCAAAAACTGGGCATTATTAGCCAACCAATCGAAGTATTACTCTTCACAGAACTTGCTGTCGTCATTGGGATGGTCCAAATCTACGTCGTATTTATGGTGGGGCCTATTGCATTCATGTTGTCGCGTATCGATGGCAGTCTTTTAGAGGCAGCGCGTGATATTGGCGCGAAACCATTTACCACATTCCGCAAGATCATATTCCCGCTTAGCCTACCTGGTGTAACTGTGGGAGCGATTTTTGTTTCTGTTATGGTTTTGGGCGAATTTGCAACAGCATCTGCGCTGTCAGGACGGAAAGTGAATATGCTCGGTAATATCATTGTTACCCAAGTGGGGTCACTTAAATGGGCGTTTGCTGCTGTTATCGGTGTTGTCCTTACAATCGTCATAGCAATTATCATCACTGCGCTTCTGCGTCTCGTAAACCTTCGCGAAGAACTGTGAGGAAATAATCATGCATCATCTCGTAAAAGCCCGTTGGGCATTAGCCGCATTCACTGCTTTATTTTTAATTTTTCTATACGGACCATTCGTGGTTATGGGAATCTTGAGTTTTCAACAAGGTCCAGAAGGCGGACCACAGTTTCCGATCATTGAGTGGTCTACTTATTGGTATGAACATGTGGTTGGTATAGCACCAGCTTCTAGAATTGCGCCTTTGCCGGTTGGTGAAGCGTTAATTAGATCCCTGACGCTTGCCTTTGCGACTATGATCGTTTCAACGATACTTGGAACCATGACGGCGCAGGCATTTCGTACAAAATTCAAAGGCTCAGGTTTTGTATTTTACCTTGTGGTTTTGGGAATGATGGTTCCAGGTGTCTTGCTTGGTTTGGGGATGTCGCTGGTCGCGCATCAATTTGGAATAGATCGTAATTGGTGGTCAACGGCTTTTGTTTTACATGTTGTTTATACTTTCCCATTTGCATTTTTGGTGATGCTTGCGATTTTTAATCGCTTTGATTCTTCGGTTGAAGAGGCATCACTGGCACTGGGCGTTTCGCCTAGACGAACATTTCAAAAAGTAACGTTCCCGATTATCTTTCCGGGGATCTTATCAGCGATGTTGTTTGCATTCACGCTTAGCTATGACGAATTTCCTAGGACGCTGTTTACCGGTGGTTCTGAGGTTACAATGCCATTGGCTATTTACGGAACATTCTCTGTAGAAATTCATCCAAACCTGTTCGCTTTTGGTGTTCTAACTACACTGTTCTCCTTCGCTTTGTTATCGGTATATGCGATTTTGATGGGGCTATCTGCAAGACGT
Source organism: Hyphomicrobiales bacterium (assembly GCA_002400845.2). Lineage (GTDB taxonomy): Bacteria > Pseudomonadota > Alphaproteobacteria > Rhizobiales > Rhizobiaceae > Salaquimonas. The sequence goes on along the minus strand of NVRK02000100.1, from coordinate 8,931 downwards.
TTGTCTGTTCGTTCAACTGGTATTCAGGAGGACGCAGCATGAGTAGGTTACAAGGTCAAAATGCAATCGTCACCGGAGCAGGTTCTGGTATTGGGCGGGCTATCGCTTGTAGACTTGCAGTTGAAGGCGCCAAAGTTGTTGTCAATGACATTAAATTGGAGAGTGCTCAAAAGACAGTTGGTATAATTGAAGAGCTTGGTTATGTGGCTGTTGCATCGGTTGGCGATATTAGCGCCGAACAAGATATAAATGCTACATTTGAAGTCTGTGAAAAGACATATGGGGTTTGTGACATACTGGTGAACAACGCGGGTATTGTTCAACAAAAACCTTTCGTTGAGCTGAGTGTAGATGACTGGGATCACATGATTTCAGTTCATTTGCGTGGATGTTTTTTGGGTTGCAAACGGGCAGTTCCAAAAATGTTGGAACGTAAATCGGGTGTTATCATCAACATTGCTTCGCAGCTTGGACAAATTGGCGGGGTTGAACTTTGTCATTATTCAGCTGCCAAAGCTGGGATTATCGGGCTTACGAAATCTATGGCTCGCGAACTAAGCAAACATGGCATTCGGGTCAATGCTGTCGCGCCAGGTCCAATCAATACAGAATTGGTGATGAATATTTCGCAAGACTGGCGGAATGCAAAAGCGGCTGAATTGCCACAAGGTAAATTTGGATCCCCCGAAGACGTGGCGGGCACAGTGGCCTTTCTAGCTTCAAGCGATGCCCAAATTTATGTGGGCCAAACGCTGGGACCAAATTCCGGCGATGTGATGTTGTGAGGAGACAATTATGAAAACTGTTTTAATTACTGGCGCAGGAATTGGCATTGGCAAGGCTACTGCCCATGCGTTCTCAAAAGCTGGCTATCGTGTAATCGTGACAGATATATTGGAGACTGAGGGTCAAGAGGTCGCCCGTGAAATAAAGACATTAGGCGGCGAGGCTGAGTTTCACAAACTGGATGTGACTTCAACACTTGATACCAATCAACTGGTTGAGGCGATTGAATCTCGATATGGCGCAATTGACTGTTTGGTACCCAATGCTGGCATCGCACATAAAATTCCTCTTGATGAACTGACAGATGAAAATTGGGACCGCACTTTCGATATTGATCTTAAAGGAATGATGAGGCTGGTTCGTGCCGCGTCACCAAAAATGAAAGAAGCAGGGCAGGGCAGTGTCGTATGCTTATCTTCAATAATGGGTGTTGCGTATGGCTGGGACAAACATGTTCATTATTCAGCCGCTAAATCTGGTGTTGTGGGCCTTGTTCGTGGGTTGGCAGTTGAGTTGGCCCGTGATGGCATTCGGGTAAATGGCATAGCGCCAGGATACATTCGTACAGCACAAGCACTTTCAGAAAAACACTCATTAGGTCCACAGGGACTTGAACAGGCTGCATCTTTTATCCCCATGGGCCGCGTAGGCGAACCTGAGGATATTGCAGATGTCATTGTATTTCTCGCGTCGGATTCAGCTCGGTATCTTACCGGGCAAGTTGTGACCGTCGATGGGGGACTGTTGGTCGGACGTTACTGACCAAAGGAATTACTACACTTAGACGATTAACTTTAGGGAGAGAAATATGAATAACTTTATAATGAACCGGAGGCGCTTTCTAGCAAACTCTGGAACTGCTGCGGCAGCTGGAGTAGCAGCGGCTTCACCTTTAATGATGAATTCGCAAATGGCATGGGCTGCGGGAATCGGTAATCAAGAACTACGTACAGTGGGTCTTTCGGTTACAGTTCAAGAGCGCATTCTTAAAGATTTCAAAATGAAATCTGGCATTGGTGCGGTTAATGGTAAAGCTGCGATCTTCCCAGATACACAAACTGAATTGTTATCTGGTTCTAAGTCATATGATTGTTGGGAGACAATTGGTGAGCGCTTGCCTGCTATGACACAGACCAATACTATTTCAGCTATTGATACAAAAGACCTATCCAATTGGGGAAACATTCGTTCTAACTTTGTTGATACAGATCCACGCATGGAAGCGCGTGCTCAGATTTCGGGTCAGATTTGGGCTGATGAAGAAAAAACTAAATTGTGGATGGTTCCAACCGTTTTCAATTTTGATTCCATCGGTTATCGCCCTGATCTTGTTAGTGCTGAAGAAGCCAATACATGGACTGCTTTGTTTGATCCTAAATTTAGAGGTAAGACTGGACTAAATGTCGATCCGTTGATTGCGATTGGTCAGGCCATTCTTGCAATGAACTCATTGGGTCTTCTAAATGTTACGAACCCAGGCAACCCGAATAAAGAAGAGATAAATGAAGCAGTAAAATTCCTGATTGCCAAAAAGAAAGAAGGTCAGTTCCGCGCGTTGTGGGCTGATTTCGGGGAATTGGTTAACTTGCTTGCTTCTGGTGAAATGATTCTAGCTGATGCATGGCAACCTGCTGTTATGGCAGTAAAAGCACAGGGTATTGAGTGTTCATATGCTGTGCCAAAAGAAGGCTATCGTGGTTGGTCAATTGGTATTTCACAGGTAGCTAATACGCCTAACCCTGAAGCCGTTCAGGCCTATGCTGATTACTGGTTGTCTGGACCTCCAGGTATTTTGGTTTCCGAGCAGGGTTACTACTCACCAACAACCAACATCAAAGATGTTATGCCAGCGGATAAATATGCCTTTTGGTATGAGGGTAAACCTTGGGTTGGTGCTGAAGAGCGCGGCATTAAAGAAGGTGACTTGCGTGATGGTGGATCTTTGGAAGAGCGTGCAAGCAAAGTCTCTTACTGGCACCAGTGGCCAGATGAGTATGATCACCTTATCCAACGCTGGGATGAATTCCTTAGCGCTTAATTGAACAGTTAGGCTGTGGGTACATGCAGTACCCGCAGCCCCTAAATTAATTTATACATAGGCATTAAATACCGATGAAAACGTTTGACCTTGAACTCAAAAAACTACGCAAAGTCTATCCGGGCAACACACTTGCTGTGGAAGGCTTTGATCTCCAAGTTGAACGTGGTGAATTCATTTCATTTGTTGGGCCATCGGGGTGTGGCAAGACAACCACGCTACGCATGATCGCTGGACTTGAAAGCATAACGTCTGGGGATCTTCTCATTCGGGGAGAGAATTTTACTAGCGTTCCCACAGAACAACGTCCAACTTCTACGATATTTCAGAATTATGCAATTTTCCCACATATGTCTGTTCGAGAGAATATTGAATTTGGCCTTCATGTCCGAAAAATAACGGGCAATACTTTAGTTAAAAAAGTCGATTTAATCATCGAGAAACTCGAACTTGGTGACATTCAACACTCAAAAGAAAACGCTCTTTCAGGTGGTCAAAAGCAACGTTTGGCTTTGGCAAGAGGATTGGTCACAGAACCTGATATCTTGCTCCTCGATGAACCATTAGGAGCATTAGACGCGAACCTTCGAAAATCTATACAAGAAGAGCTTAAGCAACTTCAACGCTCCTTGAATATCACTTTTGTGTTTGTGACCCATGCTCAATCTGAGGCGCTTTCTATGGGCGATAGGGTTGTTGTTATGAATGCAGGAAAAGTTGAGCAGATATCTGAGCCTTATGATCTTTATACAAGACCAAAAACTTCATTTGTAGCCAAATTTATTGGTAGAAACATTCTTATCAAAGGAAAGATCGCTGGTTCACACGGTGAATTAGTAACAGTAAAAACTGCACATGGAAACCTTTCTGGTGTCCCAAGTTTCGATGTTGCCATTGTGAAAAGTGGCACTGATATTCAGGTGGTTGTGCCTTCTGAATTGGTTAGCATGAAAAAACCAGGTTCAAAAATAAAGTCTGGTGAACATGGAATTACAGGGAAGGTAAAAGGATTGAACCGCGTTGGGCGGGTCATTCATACCATTCTTGAAATATCAGATGGTAACGACCTTCAGATCGAAACATACGCTGAAAATATTGCATCTCTCAATTTAGTCCCAGGGTCTTTAGTTGATCTTGTGTGGGAGGCTGAAAAGGCGACGATTGTTTGGGATGGAGAGAACTCCCAATAGACACTTATTGAAATAACGGAAAATCAAATAGGGAAACTTAATAAATGGCAAAAGATATCAAATGTGCATTCGGTGTGGATGTGGACGCTGTCGGTGGTTGGCTTGGGTCATATGGCGGTGAAGACAGCCCTTGCGATATTTCGCGCGGACTTTTTTCAGGTGAAGTTGGTTCTGTTCGTCTTCTCAAAATGTTCGAACGTTTTGGTATCAAAACAACATGGTTTATTCCAGGTCATTCTATTGAAACATTCCCAGAGCAAATGCAGGCTGTTGCAGATGCAGGACACGAAATAGGCATGCATGGCTACAGTCATGAAAACCCTATTGCGATGACACCTGAGCAAGAAGAAGCGGTGATGGATAAGTCCATTGAATTGATAGAAAACCTGTGTGGTCGTCGACCAACTGGATATGTTGCACCTTGGTGGGAATTCTCTCCTGTTTCTAATGAGCTTCTTCTTAAAAAGGGTATCAAGTACGATCACTCTTTAATGCATAATGATTTTGAGCCTTACTACGTTCGTGTTGGCGATAGCTGGACAAAGATTGATTATACTAAAAAAGCCGAAGAGTGGATGAAGCCACTTATTCGCGGTCAAGAAAGTGAACTAATCGAAATTCCAGCGTCTTGGACACTCGACGATTTGCCGCCAATGATGTTTATGAAAGCGGCACCAAACAGTCATGGCTTTGTCGATCCGCATGTTATCGAACGTATGTGGCGTGATCAATTTGATTGGGTATATCGTGAGATGGATTACGGTGTTGTGACTTTCACAATTCACCCCGATGTCTCTGGAAAACCACATGTATTGATGATGTTAGAACGACTGTATAATCACATCATCCGTCATCCTGGCGTTTCATTTGTGACCTTTGACGAAATCGCAAACGACTTCAAGAAACGCAATCCCCCAAAAGCGTAACTCGAAGCGAAAGAGATGGAGCACTGCTTTGCTTCATCCCCAATTTGGAATTTTGATATGTGCGGACTATGCGGCCTATTGGGCATAACACATTGGACAGAGACTTCAGCTCATTCCGCTGCGTTTACTGGTGATAGTCGTAAAACCCTTAGAGCTGAGCGACTTCATCGCACCAATTTGGTGAATGCGATCCTTCATCCCAAACGCGTGCGTATTTCAGATTTTCAGGCTACGAGTTATCTTCTGTCTTCGCCCACTGGGAAGACCATTGTTGTTGATGACATTCAAGCTGTTTGGGGAGCTTATGAAACACTGACTGGCCATAATTTGGACCCTCTTGATCCTGAATATTTAAAAATCTTAGATCAGGCTTCAAAATGATTCCAGTTAACATCATCACTGGTTTTCTAGGATCTGGAAAGACCACGCTGCTTAAAGAAATTTTGCAGAAATCTGAGTTCAATGACACTGCGGTCATTGTTAATGAATTTGGAGAAGTTGGCCTTGATCATATTATCTTGGAAGAAGTTGAAGAGGGAGTTTTACTTCTGGAAAGTGGATGCATTTGTTGCACTATTAGATCAGATATTCAAGAAACAATCAGGTCTCTTCAGGTTAAAGCAGCAGCGGGAACCATTCCAAGTTTTAAGCGTCTTATTATTGAAACAACGGGTTTGGCAGATCCAGCTCCCATCGTTTCCACAATTGCAGCAGAGCCAATTATTCGAAATCATTTTCGGATTGGAAATATAATTTGCACGCTTGATGGCATTGCTGGCACAACCACATTGAACACTCATGAAGAGGGCACAAAACAGCTCGCAGTTGCTGACCGAATTTTGATTACTAAAACTGATTTAGTCACTTTAGAAAAAATTGAAAGTCTAGAAAAACAAGCGCAAGGAATTAACCCACTTGCTCAAATTGGTCACTCAAACGGCACAAACTTTGATGTTTCATTACTCTTTGAAGAGGATATTAATGACCCCTCGAAACGGGTTCAAGAAATAGAGCGTTGGTTTGATAGTGATCGGTTGGCAGATTTAAAAGATCATCACCATGCTCATGCACAACAGCACGGGTTAGGTTTGAAGTCCTTTGTCATTGCTTTTGATGAGCCTATTGATTGGACTGTATTTGGTATTTGGCTCACGTCTTTACTCCATGCGTATGGAGAAAAAATATTGCGCGTTAAAGGTCTATTGAATGTAGAAGAGAGTTCTACACCCGTTGTTTTACATGGGGTGCAACATATTGTTCATGCGCCTATGCATCTAGAGCGCTGGCCATCTGAAGATCGAAGATCTCAAATTATTTTCATAACGAAAGGAATTTCGGAAGACGCAATCAGGACCTCATTGACGACCTTTTTGTCTTTGGCTAAGCGCATGTCAGGCCCAGAGATACCGGCAGTTAAAGATTGATTGAACAGTTCTTCAATCATGTTGCACCTTTTGCTGCTATTGGGTTTGTCGGTTGGATATTTGCAAAATGTGGTTTGTTTTCTCGTGAGGATGCACGATCGATAAATCGTTACGTTTTTTATGTCGCCTTACCAATTTTGATGTTTCGGCTCATCGCCAACGCTCCGCGAGATGAGTTCGACCTTGGCTTAATGCGTGGTTATCTCATAAGCGAAGTACTGATTTATATTCTTGGGTTTTTAATCGCATATTTTATTTTTAAGCGTGAACGGTTAGAGTCAATTTTAATTGGAATGTCCTCTGCTTTTGTCAATCACGTATTTTTTGTTCTTCCAGTTGCTACTGCTGCTTATGGCAGTACGGCAATTGCACCAATTATGTCCATTGTCGTAATTGATTCTATCATTTTATATGCTGGAACTGTCTTCTTACTTGATGTTCTTACTTTGAAAAAAGCCTCACCAATTAACGTCTTGTATCAAACATTTCGTAACCCTCATATTATTGGCATACTCATTGGTATACTCTTCAATTTTACTAATCTTGAATTGCCAAGAAGCGTTGATAACTTTACTGCTTTTGTAAGCTCGGTGGCCTCACCGACTGCAATCTTTACATTAGGTTTAATATTGGGTTTCCAAAAAGGACAAGGTGGCTGGAAACTTCCAATCACGATTGCCTTGGTCAAAACAATTATTCATCCTTTGCTTGCACTGGCGATATTTATTTTGGGATTTTCACTGGAGCCAAATGCATCAAAAATGGCTTTGTTAGTTGCAGCTGGACCATGTGGAGCGCTTCCTTTTGTGTTGGCACTTCATTATAAAATTAATGAAAGAGCTATCGCTCAGGCCATACTAATATCATCAATCATCTCATTGTTTGGACTCAGCTATCTGATCTAACTCTAGTAATAAGGCGACCCAATTATGGATAGTTACAAAGCACTCGAAGAACTTAGCGCATCAGATATTGGCCGTGCTTTGGCTGGTGGATCACTTAACGCTGTCTCCCTCACTAAAGCAGCGTTGGAACGGGCAAACACAGGTATATCGAATAATATTTTTATCAGTGTCTCGAAAGAGCGTGCCATGAGTGAGGCGGTTGAAAGTTCAAAAAGACATTTGAATGGTAAACCGTTGTCTGCATTGGATGGTGTACCAATTGCTCTTAAAGATTTAATAGACAGGAAGGGCGAGATTACAACGGCTGGCTCGAACGTTTATCGAAATGCTGAGCCAGCAAAATTGGATTCTATTATTGCGACTAACCTTACTGCGTCTGGTTTAATTTCAATAGGAAAAGTAAACCTTACTGAATTTGCTTATTCTGGCTTGGGCCTAAACCCTCATTTTGGTACGCCTCATAATCCGTTTAGTCCAAACATTCCTAAAGTGCCGGGTGGCTCTTCTTCTGGCACTGCTGTTGCAATATCGTCCAATATTGTTCCTTGTGCTATTGGTACAGATACGGGTGGGTCTGTACGTATTCCTTCTTCATTTAATGGTTTGGTTGGATACAAAAGTAGTTTAGGTAGAATTGAAACCAAGGGTGTTTTTCCACTTTCACGGACTTTAGATACGATTGGGCCACTTGGTCGATCAGTAGAGGATTGCATTTTACTTGATTGTGCTCTTCGTGGGCAGGCATACACACCCGTTGTGGCGCGCCCTATAAAAGGGTTGCTTATTTATGTCCCGCAAAATGTTGTGATGGACGATATCCAATCTGATGTTGCTCAAAATTTTGAAACCAGTTTACGGTCGATGGAAGCTGCAGGCGCCATTATTAAATACACTAAGATTGATGAATTTGAGAAAGTCATCGAGCTTGGCAAGACATATGGTTCACTGGCGGCAGCTGATGCCTACAAAGAGCATTTGTGTTTGTTTGAAAATTCAAAAATCAATCAAGTGGATAGGCGCGTTGTAGATAGAATTGTGGGTGGAAAGTCTATGACTTCAGGAGATGTAATTTCTCTCCAAGTCGCGCGAGGCAATCTGATTGGTCAAATGAAAATCAATTATTGCGATGGCCTGATTGCGATGCCCACAACGGTTATTACTGCCCCAGAAATTGAAGAGCTTGAAAGTGATGATGCATATTTTCATAAAATAAATTCGCTAGTCCTTAGAAATACATCCTTAGGGAATTTTTTAGATTTGCCAGGGTTGGCTTTACCTAATGGGAAAGATAAATATGGAATGCCTAGCAGTATTTTATTGAGTTCAGTCAGTGGCGCAGATATCGATTTGTTGGAATTTGGATTGGAGCTTGAACGAGTGCTTGGTCGTTCATGATTAACGTGCGAAGCAGTTTGATTGCTTTTTGGTTTTCGGTGAGCTGTGTTTCCGAACAGGCCGCGATGCAGTCGTAATGTGCTTTTCCTACCCGTCATGCCTTGGTGCCCCGTTGTCGGTCTGGCCCTAATTTACATTTCCCATGATGGGGACATAGTTTTGATAATTTGGTAATTCACAACGCCATTTTTAAAAAATAAATCTAAGCCCACACATCAAGTGTTTTTTTCGCTTACCCATAAATCTCGCCACGCGACGGACTGATTA
>NVRK02000010.1 GCA_002400845.2 Hyphomicrobiales bacterium | reverse complement strand
TCATTTGTCTCATTAAACAGCAGCCAAGCGTCCAATCGCTCTGCTACCCGTTGATGCCTTAAAATTTCAATCTGATTACGCAGTCTTTTAATTTCTGCTGTGTTGTCTTGCATCATCTGCAACAACGATTGCGGTTTATCTTCGAGGCGCTTTAACAAGTCAGCGCGTTTCAATTTATAAATTTGCGTCTCTTCCAGCACAATGCCATCGCAATGATAATGCGTCGTAAAAAGCGAAGCCTCTGCCAATAGGTTTCCACAATGCGCAACATTAAGAACCAATTTGTCACCATTAGGCAGCACACGCTCTAAAGAGACAGAGCCAGAAATCACCAGATAGGCAGAAGAAATCTCATCTTCACTGCGAAAAACAGCATCGCCTTTTACAAGCTTTATTACCCTGCCGTCTTTAAAATGATCTCGCCAATCTAACATGATATCTATCATGCAGTATTCTCTAATTATATTCTAGGTATGTTTGAAACATAAAAGGAGTATCTTCAAATGAACCGCCCTACAATTTTTGGCCTTATCGCATTTTCCAGCATGGCTATTCCCATCTTTGTAACTGCCCAAACCCACAAAGATCACAACATACATTCCAGCATGTCTTCAAATATAGCTTCGAAAATCAATGCTTCAACTTCGTCGTCCCCCCTTACCGAACCAGGCCAAGGCGCATTTGCGGCAATATCTGAAGTTGTTAAAGTACTTAGCGCCGATGATAACACCGATTGGAGTAAAGTGAACCTTACCAATTTGCGCGACCACTTAATTGATATGGACATATTGATACGCAATGCCACCGCAACCCAAACAACTTTAGAAAATGGCGTTAGCACCAAAGTCACGGGTGATGCTGAAACATTAGCAACCGCTAAGCGCATGATACCTGCACACGGCAATGAACTGCGCTCTGACAAATCTTGGGTAGTGGATTTTACTGTAAATGCTAACGACGTTATTTTAACCGTTACCAGCGAAGACCCAAAAGTGGCTCTGCGCATTAAGGCTCTAGGCTTTTATGGGTTAATGGCAAGCCAAGACCATCACCGCGAACATCATTATATTATTGCAAAAGGCGGCGACGCGCATTCTGGTCATTAATCTATAATCAACAGCGCATTTGACAAACGGTAGGGGCAACCCTATATGCGAGCTCAAGGGATAAGGCCCCTGCCGCTCGCTTGAATGTTAAATTTTAATTTTCTGTGGTGAAGCCTGTACTAAAAATATCATTCACAACAATTTCTATTTGTGTTGCGGTGATGGTAATGCGAGCACCATTTAGTTTCCGCATCCAAACCGAAAGAAGTTTGTGATGAACATTCCATCTATTTTAGAGTTAAAAACCAGAGCCAAACGGCTTCGGACTGAATTAAACAAGCAAGGCCAAACCATCAACCATTCTGGGTCGCTCGAATTAATCGCGCGTGAATTTGGCATGAAAGATTGGAATACGCTATTTGCTGCTGCTGGCAACAAACCACCAAGTTTTTTTGTAGGCCAAAAAGTCGTTGGCGAGTATCTTGGTCAAGCATTTACAGCAACAGTTTATGGGTTGAAGCACATCAATAATAAAAGTTCTGGGTACAATCGCATAACCCTCAATTTTGAAGAAGCCGTTGATGTTGTAACCTTTGAAAGTTTTTCTGCTTTTAGAAAACGCGTAAGCGCCACCATTTATGATAGCGGCAATAGCCCGCAACGAACATCAAATGGAAAGCCACAATTAACGGTACGCCCCGCGTAATATCCTTACAAAAAAGGGCTGCCCGCATTTAAGTGGACAGCCCTTAATAATTTTATCTGATAAGATTATGCTTTTGGTGAAATTAATTTGCGCTCAATCAACAATTCAGCAATTTGAACTGTATTCAGCGCCGCGCCTTTGCGTAGATTGTCAGAAACAATCCAAATGTTCAGACCATTTTCAACAGTTGCATCTTCACGAATACGAGAAATATAAGTCGCATCTTCGCCAGCACATTCATAAGGTGTCATGTAACCACCGTCTTCGTGTTTATCAACAACCAAACAACCAGGTGCTTCACGCAAAATATCACGCGCTTCATCTGCTGTAATTTCATTTTCAAATTCAATGTTTACAGATTCGGCATGCCCAACGTAAACAGGAACACGAACCGCAGTGCATGTCACCTTAATGTTCTTATCAAGCATCTTTTTCGTTTCAGCCAACACTTTCCATTCTTCTTTTGTGTAGCCGTCTTCCATAAAATCATCGATATGCGGAATAACATTATAGGCAATACGCTTGGTAAAAAAATGTGAATCAATACGATCATTTACTAGCACCGCACGTGTTTGATTAAACAATTCGTCCATTGCATCTTTACCACCGCCAGATACTGACTGGTAAGTAGAAACAACAATGCGTTTAATTTTTGCAAAGTCATGCAAAGGCTTTAGAGCCACGACCAATTGAGCAGTTGAACAATTTGGATTGGCAATAATATTTCTTTTTGTAAAACCTACAATAGCATCAGGGTTCACTTCAGGAACAATAAGCGGAACGTCTATATCATATCTAAAAGCAGACGAATTATCTATAACGACACAACCTTGCTTCGCAATTTTTGGTGCCCATTCTTTCGACATGTCGCCGCCAGCCGACATAAGCACGATATCGGTATCCGCAAAATCATAATTGTCTAATGCTTTAACTTTAAGCGTTCTATCACCATAAGAAACTTCACGACCTTGGCTTTTGCGCGATGCCAATGGCACAATTGTTTCTGCAGGAAAATCACGTTCAGCCAAGATGCTCAACATTTCAGTACCCACATTACCAGTGGCACCAACGATTGCTACTTTAAAACCCATTTTTTAACTCCTGGACTAATTTGTCCCTTAAAGGCAAAACCATGGAAGTTTTGCACATCTATCAAACTCTCCCGAAAACCAAAGACAAGTCTTTGGTCTTTCCGCTCTCCGCATATTCCAGGAGAGCATCAGGAACAAGCAGCAACGGTCAGACCTTTTTGGTCTTCGTAATCGTCTTTGTTGTTTTTGATGTATTGATTGAAGTTTGTATCAATGAAATGTGAGCAATTGTGTTCATGCTTTTTACAGCACCAACAAAATCTAACTCTGAATATGATTCATAAGACATTTCATTTCCTTCGCGCCATCTATTAAGGAGATTTTGAAAAGAGTCAATCTGCCTTTAGACATAATGTAATTACGCCACCAAATTTACGACAAAAAAATAGGCGATGCAGAAGGCTCCGCCTAAATTGAAGTTTAAAAATAAAGTCTAAAATTAAATCTACTTTACATTTAATTTATGCCGATAGTTTTTGAAATTCTGCAAGCACAGCATCGCCCATTTGTGTTGTGCCAACTTGCGTACAACCATCAGCCATAATATCGCCGGTACGAAAACCAGCGTCAAGAACGTTAGATATTGCTTTTTCAACCAAATCAGCATCTTCAATCATATTGAAAGAATAACGAAGACACATAGCAAAGGATGCAATCATAGCGATTGGATTTGCAATGCCTTGCCCTGCAATATCGGGCGCTGACCCATGAACTGGTTCATACATTGCTTTACGAGCGCCAGTTTTTGCGTCTGGCGCGCCTAGTGAAGCAGATGGCAACATGCCAATTGAACCAGTTAACATTGCAGCAATATCAGAAAGCATATCGCCAAATAGATTGTCCGTTACAATAACGTCAAACTGTTTAGGTGCACGAACCAATTGCATGCCGCCAGCATCTGCCAGCATATGAGATAATTCAACATCATCATATTTAGCTTTATGTGTTTGCGTTACAACTTCATTCCATAAAACGCCAGATTTCATAACGTTTCGTTTTTCCATAGAGCAAACTCTGTTGCCTCTTGTGCGCGCCAATTCAAAAGCAACGCCGCAAATACGCTCAATTTCATATGTGTCATAAACTTGTGTATCGATTGCGCGTTTTTGACCATTACCCAAATCAGTAATTGTTTTTGGCTCACCAAAATATACGCCGCCCGTTAATTCACGCACGATCAAAATGTCTAAGTTTTCAACCAATTCAGGCTTTAGCGAAGAGGATGCCGCAAGCGCAGAATAACAAATTGCAGGGCGTAAGTTTGCAAATAATTTCATGTCTTTACGAAGACGAAGAAGACCAGCTTCAGGACGAACATCATAAGGTACATCATCCCATTTTGGTCCACCTACAGCACCAAACAATACAGCGTCTGCTGCCATGGCTTTTTCCATATCAGCGTCAGAAATTGCTGCGCCATGTGCATCATAAGCTGCACCGCCAACAAGGCCTTCGTCTAATTCAAAGCCAGTGTTTTTTACTTCATTCATCCACGCAATAATTTTACGAACTTCGCCCATTGATTCTGGACCAATACCATCACCCGGCAATAATAATAATTTACGTGTAGACATGCGCATAATTCCTAATTCTATATAATTTTATTTTCATAATGACAGCTGCTTAATAAGCTAAATGCTAGATCCCCATTTATATCCAAGGACGGCTTTCGCTAAGCTTAACTTCAAAAGCATCAATTTCAGATTTTTTAGCTAAGGTTTCCCCAATGTCATCAATACCATTTAACAAACGGTTTTTACGATTTTGATCAATATCAAAATTAATTGTTCCACCATCTGGGCCTTTAATAGTCTGTGCTTCAAGATCAACAGAAACAGTCGCATTAGCACCGCGCTTTGCATCGTCCATTAAAGCATCTAATTCATCTTCACTAACAGTGATTGGCAAAATACCATTTTTAAAACAGTTATTATAAAAGATATCTGCAAAGCTTGTTGAAATAACGCATTTGATACCAAAATCTAACAATGCCCAAGGTGCGTGTTCACGAGATGAACCGCAGCCAAAATTATCACCGGCAACTAGAATTTCTGCATCTTTATAAGCTGATTTATTCAATACAAAATCTTCATTTTTTGAACCATCGTCATTAAAACGCATTTCAGCAAAGAGGCCTTTACCAAGACCTGTGCGTTTAATTGTTTTCAAATAGTCCTTTGGAATAATCATATCTGTATCGATATTAATAATAGGAAGCGGAGCCGCCACACTAGTAAGCTTTGTAAATTTTTGCATGTTCAACCTATGAAATTTAGTCAAAATAGATTGGCTGTTACCTATATATAATGACAATTTTTGGAGTTAGTTTCATTTACACTAAGGATTCAAAAAGGTCGAGCCTGTATAGAGCCTTTTAATTTTGGATTAAAAATTAATTGACGCTTGTCACAAAGGCTAATTTCATACAAAAAGAAGCATGGTCTTCTTCCCTGAAAATATAAGTAAATATACTTGGCATCGCTCTGCACTGTTTATGCCAGCATCCAATAAACGTGCGCTTGAAAAATCTAAGAAGTTAAATGCGGACTGTTATATTTTTGACCTTGAAGATTCTATTTTAGACAAACATAGAGATGAAGCGCATCAAAACTTAATTGATTTATTTTCAAATCACGACTTTAAAAATATACAAACGGTCATACGAACTTCAAAATTTAACAGCAGTGGATTTGAAGCGGATTTAAAAATTGCAAATGCTTGCAATCCAGATGCAATTCTATTGCCTAAAGTCTCATCACCAAACACACTTTATGAAGTGGTTCAAAAAACCAATATCAATTTATGGGCAATGATTGAAACCCCATTAGCCCTAATGAATTTAAACGACATTTGTAAATCTACCGATAGATTAAAATGTTTGGTTGTTGGTCCAAATGATCTTGCTAAAGAAACTGGCTCTGCAAATAATCGTCAAATTCAAATGCCTTGGATGATGAATATCATTGCGGCGGCACGTGGCTTTAATTTAACCGTCTTAGATGGCGTTTATAATAATTTTAACGATTTGGACGGTTTTAAAGCGGATTGCTTTGAAGCCACACAAATGGGCTTTGATGGCAGAACGCTCATTCACCCTAAACAAATTGATACAGCCAACACCGCTTTTGGCCCAAGCGACCAAGAAATTTCAAAAGCCAAGGCCATTGTCGCTGCATTTTCACTAGATGAGAATAAAGACAAAGGCGCTATTCAAATTGACGGTGAAATGATAGAGCGATTACACTTAGCGCAAGCTGAACAATTGCTAAAAATTACATCCAAATTATCCAGCTAATATTAACAAACATAAAGCTTCAAACATGACGACACCAACCACACTTTATAGATTTTTAACTGGACCAGATGATTCAACATTTTGTCATAAAATTACAAAAGCACTAAACGAAGGTTGGACGCTTCACGGCAGCCCTGTCTATATTAATGACCCACAATCAAAATCGCTAAAATGCGGCCAAGCCGTTATTAAAACTTCCAGCCAAGCATATGACCCTGAGCGCAAATTGGGTTCTTATTAAGCATCCATAAATTAAATAGGTGAAGCCAATAAAGTCAGCGCCACTTATTTAAAATTTAATGATCGCGTTTAATAAAGGTTCCTGCATTTAATTCACGCATTGCTTGGCGCAATTCTTCTTTTGTATTCATTACGATTGGCCCATGCCAAGCAACTGGTTCTTCAATTGGCTTGCCTGAAACAAGTAAAAATCGAATGCCCTTTTCGCCAGCTTGAACTGTGATTTCATCGCCATTACCAAAAAGCACCATCGAACGATTGCCTGACTGGTCACGAATTAAAATTTCTTCATCGCCAATTTCTTTTTCCAACAACACGCCAAATGGTTTTGATGCATCTTTAAAACTACCAGAACCTTCAAAAATATATGCAAAAGCTTTTGCGTATGTATCAATTGGCAAAATTTTATGTTTTCCAGGCGGCACATAAATATCCAGATATCTTGGGTCAGCAGCAATGCCATCAACGGGTCCTGTTTTACCCCAAAACGAACCGCATAAAACTTTTACAATTGTGCCATCGTCTTCTTGAATAATGGGAACTTCTGTAGACTTTACATCTTGATAACGCGGACCGCTCATTTTTTCAGACGACGGTAAATTTGCCCAAAGCTGAAAACCATGCATTTGACCCATGACATTTGCGTGTGGCATTTCTTGATGCATGATCCCACTACCAGCGGTCATCCATTGAATATCACCTGCTTGAAGCAAGCCTTCATTTCCCAGTGAATCCCCATGCGAAACAGAACCTGATAAGACGTATGTTATCGTTTCTATGCCCCTATGAGGATGCCACGGAAAACCCTTTTCAAAATCTTCTGGCCTATCATTTCTAAAATCATCAAACAGTAAAAACGGATCTACTAGCGATGGATCATGAAAACCAAATGCGCGATGCAACTTAACACCCGCACCTTCAAGCGTTGGCTTTGCAGTACTAATTTGAGTTACAGGTCTTATGGACATTTGAAAACTCCTTAAAATCTATTCATTAATATTGCCCATGATCTAACGTGATACTTAGTAATTTCAACTTTTAAACTTTCAACACACTGTTCACAGCCATGATAAAAACCTCTTAATTCACTCCTTATTAATTATTATCCATAAAATTCTATATAATTTCCCCTACGTCAAATAAACGAAATATTGCGATTACGAGACGAATTATTCCCAATACGCACCAAAATCACTAAAATTATCTCAAAATTGATACAATTCACTGTATTTTTCTTATAAAACGCAAACTTTATTACTATTTCAATGTCCGTTTAGAAAAATCGCCGCTTTACAAGTTGTGAAATTTCATTTCTAGTGACGTCAGATAAAGCGAAAGCTTTCTCTTTATATGGGGCAGATTGCGTTCAACGAAAGTTGAATTGCGATCATTCTCCTATGCAAAATAGTAATGTTTTAAATTACAAGGGAGCGTATTTATGAAAACATTAGTAAAAATAATAACAGCAGGCCTATTGGTCAGCGCAAGCGCTGCAGCAGTTAACGCAGCATCACATTCAAAATCTACACTTGATCTGGTTAAAGCACGCGGCATGGTTGTATGCGGCGTATCTGGCGGCCTGCCAGGTTTCTCAGCACCAGATGATGCTGGTAAAATGCAAGGCATCGATGCAGACGTTTGTCGCGCAGTTGCAGCAGCTGTACTTGGAGACTCAACAAAAGTTGAATACCGTACACTTACTGCCGTAGAAAGATGGGCTGCGCTTACTTCAAGCGAAGTTGATCTACTTTCACGCAACTCAACACACACACTTACGCGCGATGCATCGCTTGGTGTTGATTTTACTTATTACAACTACATCGATGGCCAAGGCTTTATGGTGAAAAACGCGCTAGGTGTTAAATCTGCACTAGAACTAGATGGCGCAAAAATCTGCGTACAAGCTGGTACAACTACAGAGCTAAACATGGCTGATTACTTCCGTTCAAACGGAATTACATTCTCACCAGTTGGTTATGAAACATCTACGCAAACACGTGAAGGCTTTGAAGGTGGCGCATGTGACGCTCTAACTTCAGATAAATCACAACTTGCTGCTCTTCGTTCAGAGTTGAAAGACCCTACAAGCGCAACAATTTTACCTGAGACAATCTCTAAAGAGCCACTAGGCCCTGTAGTACGTCAAGGTGACGATCAGTGGAATAAAATTGTTCTCTGGTCAATTCACGCGCTAATCAATGGTGAAGAGCTAGGTCTTAATTCAGCAAATGTTGATGAGATGAAAGCAAGCACAACCGTTCCTGGCATCAAACGTTTCCTCGGCACAGAAGATGCTATGGGCGCGCATTTGGGTCTAGAGGCTGATTGGGCTTACAACATCATCAAACAAGTTGGTAACTACGGTGAAATTTATGAGCGCACAGTTGCTCCATTAGGCATTGCGCGCAAAGGCAGCGTAAACGACCTTTGGACACGTGGTGGTCTACTTTATTCTCCGCCAATTCGTTAAAATTTAATATCGGGCCCGGAAGTGATTCCGGGCCTTTTTTGTATTAGACTTATATAAAGGTATTTTATCGTGGCAAAAAAAGATCACGTCCCATTTCACAGGAACCCACAAGTGCTCGGAGTTATCTCTCAAGTACTTATTGCCGGTGCTTTAATTGGCTTCCTGACTTGGATATATTTCAACACAGTAGAAAACTTAAACCAACGCGGCATTCCAACCGGCTTCGGCTTTTTGAATCAAGTTGCACCGTTTAAAGTTGGCTTTTCACCATTTTTAGATTTTGAACTTGGCGTCAGCAGCTATTGGAGAGTATTTTTCATCGGCGTACAAAATACAATATTTGTTAGTATTTTAGGCATTATTGCTGCGACGATTCTTGGGTTTTTAGTTGGCATAATGCGATTATCTCCAAATTGGATCGTATCCCGCACTGCTATGGTCTACATAGAAATTCTTAGAAACATTCCACTTCTACTTCAAATTTTGTTTTGGAATTTTGCTGTATTTCTACCAAGCTTACCATTGCCAAAAGCGTCGATGACATTTCTAGACACCATTTTCTTAAACAATCGTGGTCTTTATATACCAAAAATAATCGCAGAAAATCAAACAAGCGGTTTGATTATTATAGCATTTATTGTGGCTGCCATTATCGGCACATTCTTTCTACGAAAATGGGCTAAACAACGCCATGACCTAACAGGCAAACGTTTTCCAGTATATATTACGGGCTTTTTTGGAATCATTGCCGCTGGCTTCATTGGAATTGTCGTAACCGGCTTCCCTCTATCTTTAGAATTGCCGCGGCTAGGCAGATTTAATCTAGCAGGTGGTATAGAATTTCCACTGCCATTATTCTCACTTTGGTTTGCACTTACTACCTATACTTCTGCCTTTATCGCAGAAAATGTACGTGGCGGCATTCAATCCGTAGCAAAGGGCCAAACAGAGGCTTCTTCTGCATTGGGCCTAAAGCGTGGACATACGCTAAATCTGGTGGTCATTCCACAGGCAATGCGTGTCATCATTCCACCAACAATTTCGCAATATTTAAACTTAACCAAAAACTCGTCATTGGCGGTAGCGGTAGCGTTTGAAGAACTGTTCGCTATTTGGTCAGGAATTTCGCTTAATCAAACAGGACAAGCTTTGGTAATCATCGCCATGACATTCTTAGTCTATCAAATATTATCAATTATAATTTCAGGTGGAGCGAACTATTACAACAAACGCTCACAGATTGTGGGGCGTTAAAATGTTTAAAACTGTTCCAGGGAAATTCAATTTCCTACCAGCAAGGTCTGCACCAACAGCCAATTCTGGTATCATCGGATGGGCGAAGACCAATCTTTTCTCTTCCCCCTTAAACGTATTACTAACACTAATTGGTATGTACCTCATCTACAAAACGATTCCGCCGTTTATTAGTTGGGCAATAATCGATGCAAGTTGGGGTTATGGAGACCGCACATTATGCGAACAAGCAAATGAGGCCGCTGGCCGTAGCACCGCTTGTTGGACATATGTAAGAGTTCGCGCCGAACAAATATTATTTGGTCCATTCTATGGTCAAAACACTGACGAAATATGGCGCCCAATTTTAGTATTCATCGTATTTGCTGCGATAATTGCTTGGTTGCTCACCGAAAGAACCCCTTTCAAAGGCTACGTTGCCGCATTTTCGTTGATCTTTTTCCCATTCTTTGCCTTTGCATTTTTACATGGCGAATGGTTGGGACTTAAAATTGCACCCACAGGTCAATGGGGTGGCTTCATGCTCACCTTGGTAATAGCTGTGACAGGTATAGTCGCCGCACTACCCATTGGCATTTTAATGGCCTTGGGCCGCCAATCTGATCTGCCTGTCTTTAAAGCTCTTTCAGTTATCTTTATTGAGTTTTGGCGTGGGGCTCCATTGGTGACAGTGCTGTTTATGGCTTCTGTTATCTTCCCACTATTCTTTCCTGCTGAAGTTGATTTTGACAAAGTAGCACGGGCACTTATCGCGATTACATTGTTCCAATCGGCCTATACTGCCGAAGCGATAAGAGGAGCTTTAGACGCATTGCCCAAAGGACAAGGAGAAGCTGCCGACGCACTTGGGCTGGGCTACTGGCACAAAACACTTTTCATTATTTTGCCTCAAGCCTTGAAGATTTCAATTCCAGCGATTGTAAATACCTTTATTGAGTTGTTCAAAGACACCTCATTGGTCTACATTATTGGACTTCTTGATCTTCTTCAAATGTCTAGAGCTACCGCCAATTCTCTCGAATGGCGGGGGGTTTCAGACATCACAGCGTTCGTATTTGCAGCGCTTATCTTCTTTATGTTTACATCTGCGATGGCAGCATACAGCAGAAACTTAGAACGCAAACTTGATACTGAACATAAAAATTAACCTGACACGGACGGATTAGAAAAAATGGTAAAAGCAACAATTAAAAAAGAAAAATCTGCCGCTAAACCACGTGCAGCTGCAAAACGAAAAGCCCCTGCAAAGGCTAAAACAAAAATAATGCGCAAACTAAATACCGAGGTGGTGGTTGAACTCGATCATTTGAACAAATGGTATGGTCAATTTCACGTGCTTAAAGATATTAATCTAAAAGTACGTAAAGGCGAACGTATTGTTATATGCGGTCCATCTGGCTCTGGTAAATCTACCATGATCCGCTGCATCAACCGTTTAGAAGAGCATCAAGAAGGCGACCTTTTCGTCGATGGTATTCTTTTAACCAATGACACAAAAAAGATCGACGAAGTACGCCGCGAAGTTGGCATGGTATTTCAACACTTCAACCTATTCCCGCATCTTACAGTTTTAGAAAACTGCACACTTGCACCAATTTGGGTTCGCAAAACCCCAAAAGCTGAAGCTGAACGTGCTGCAATGGAATATCTAGAACGTGTTAAAATTCCTGAACAAGCGTTAAAATATCCAGGCCAACTTTCTGGTGGACAGCAACAACGTGTAGCGATTGCGCGCTCGCTTTGTATGAACCCAAAAATCATGCTGTTTGATGAGCCAACATCAGCGCTAGACCCAGAAATGATTTCTGAAGTTTTAGATGTTATGATTGATTTAGCGAATACAGGCATGACAATGGTTGTGGTTACGCACGAAATGGGCTTTGCACGCAAAGTTGCCGACCGTGTTGTATTTATGGATGCAGGTGAAATTGTTGAAATTAATGAACCTGAAGAATTCTTCAACAATCCGAAAAACGACAGAACAAAATTGTTCCTGTCTCAAATCCTAACGCACTAATCATTCATCTGCCTAATTTAATTACGCTTTGAATTACTAAAATTTTAAACCCGCTCTCTTATTTGAGTGCGGGTTTTTATTTATTCTACTTTTGAAAAAATCGCCTCAAATCTAATGTTGTCGTATAGTGAACGCTGAATTCACTTTTAATAAATTGCTAATTTAAAACTCAGTGCTATCGTCAATGCATTAAGTGGATCCGCTTTTTAAAGGAGTACAATCAATGCCGAACAAACAACCAAGTAATGAAACCGACAAGATCAAAGTAGATTACATCGCCAAACGATGCATTCACTCTAGGAAGTGTGTTTTGGGCCTTCCAAATGTCTTTAAACCAGGCGTTAAAGGCGGTTGGATACTGGCAGAAAACGCCGATGTTGAAGAATTAGTAGACGTTATTAAATCTTGTCCATCTGGCGCACTAACCTTTGAACGTTTAGACAATGGCCGCGTAGAAACACATAATTCAATTCCAACAGTTAGACTGTGGGAAAATGGACCAATTGAAATTCGCGCTGATATTTCTATGAGTGACGATGCAACTAAATCTAGAGCGTTGTTATGCAGATGCGGTAAATCAAAAAACAAACCTTATTGTGACAATTCCCATATAGATGCCGATTTTAAAGCAACAGCAGATCCAAAGTCCTTAAAAGGCGAAGCTGTAGAAGATCTTTTAGGAAAGCCATTAAACATTGCTGAGGCGCCAAACGGCCCAATTATATTAGAAGGACCAGTAGAAATTATTGCTAGTTCTGGTCGTTCTTTAGCCAAACACACAAAGACAGCACTTTGTCGTTGTGGTGCATCTAAAAACAAACCCTATTGCGATGGCAGTCATGCAAAAATTGACTTTAATACTGCGAGTTAATGCTTTGTATTTTGAATAATTTTAATCATTAAGACAACAAAAAACCCGCCTTCAATTAAGAAGGCGGGTTTTTTATTTCATTCGAAATCTTCTTAAGAAGAAGAAATTGGAGCGGGCGAAGCGATTCGAACGCTCGACCCTAACCTTGGCAAGGTTATGCTCTACCCCTGAGCTACGCCCGCTCACATATCAATAAATCACTAAGTAACTTATTGATACGAACCGCCGTTATATGTACGAACTACCCATTGATTGCAATAGATTTCTTCAAAATATTTTTCTTTTTTTCGATTCTTTTGCTTTACCGTACTCTTTGGTTGACAGAATACTAACATCCAAGCAAAACGCTCTCATATATAGTGTTTTTAGCCAAATTTTGGAACAAATATGCCTGAAACTTTACCAACCTCACCCTCTCAATTATTGGCAATGCTAGACGATTTAAACTACAAAACCGTCACGCATACACATCAAGCTGTATTTACAGTCGAAGAATCAAACGAAGTAACAGCTAATATTAAAGGTGGGCACACTAAAAACCTATTTTTAAAAGACAAGAAAGACAATTACTTTTTAATCATTGCTGGGCACCATGCTAAAATTAAACTTAATAAAGCACATAAGCTGATTGGAGCTCACAAGCGCGTCTCTTTTGCCAGTGAAGAAAAGTTGATGGAATATTTGGGCGTTAAGCCTGGTTCGGTAAATGCATTTGCCCCCCTTAACGATAAAGAGGGCAAAGTAGTCGTCATTATTGATGCACCACTTTTGGAAAATGAATTTATTAATGCACACCCATTGACCAATACAATGACAACCACCATTTCTAAGGAAGATTTGTTGGCATTTTTGACACATGTAAATCATGCGCCTAAAATTGTACAACTGTCTGAAATTGATGATAACGCACATCTGTAATTCAAAATTACGACTTATCATCCCCCACAAAGTACACGATTAATAATATTGTTTGGAGAATAAAATGAGCGAAGATAACAACAAAGACGGTTCTGCAAACAAACCAGATTATGGCAATGCTGGATATGGCGCAGGCCTTGGTTCTGGTTATTCTGGAGGTGTAAATTATGGCTCCCAATCAAACACACCACCACCAGCACCAACACAACCAACTTCTCCTCCAGCGGCCACTATTGATTTGGGACTAAGCAACAAGTCAGCATCTTTACCAATTATTGATACAACCACCGATGATTTTATGTTGGATGTTGTTGAAGCATCTAAGTCTTTTCCAGTACTCGTTGATTTTTGGGCGCCATGGTGTGAGCCATGCAAACAATTTACCCCAATTTTAGAAGCGGCTGTAAACAGCGCAAGTGGCATTATCAAATTGGTAAAAATGGATATTGAGGCCTACCCTGAAATTGCCGATAAAATGGGCATAAAATCCATTCCTGCGGTTGTTGCATTTGTAAATGGTCGACCAGCTGACGCAATACAAGGTGTAAAAACAGAGTCAGAAGTAAAAGCTTTCATCAAAAAAATTGGTTCTGCTGGTGGCCCATCAGAATTAGATAAAATTATTGACGAAGCACAAACTTTAATGGATGCTGGCGACTATCAAGATGCAGGTGGCTTATATTCCGCAATTCTTCAACAAGTACCAGACAATATAGAAGCTGCCGCTGGCCTTGGAATGGCACTTTTAAAACTTGGAAACCTTGAAGGCGCTAAAGGCGTTATCGACAACATTGAAAATGCAAAACAACACAAAGAATTTACGGCTTTAATTTCTGCTATTGAATTAGAAGAACAAGCCGAAGACCTTGATGATCTAGGCGAATTGGCTGACAAATTAGCAAAAAACCCTAAAGACCACCAAACCAGATATGATTTAGCGATCGCCCTAAACTCTGCTGGGCAAAGAGAAAACGCAGCAGATCATCTGCTTGAAATCATCAAAACGGACCGAAAATGGGAAGACGATGGCGCTAAAGATCAATTGCTTAAATTCTTTGAAGCTTGGGGCCCTATGGACGAAGTAACCTTAATTTCTCGCCGCAAACTTTCGTCTCTACTGTTTTCCTGATATAATCTTATTACAACTGAGAGGATATTATGAGTTCAAGGTTAGATAAATATAAAAACATTTCAGATATTCCAAAAACAATAGCGCTGTTTCCACTTCAAGGAGCATTGCTATTGCCTGGCGGAAACCTACCGCTCAATATTTTTGAGCCCCGTTATATTTCTATGATTGATGACACCATAGGCGGCAACCGTTTAATTGGCATGATACAACCTTTACAGTCTGAAGAAATTATTTCTGAAGGTCCCGCTTTGAACGAGATTGGATGCATTGGGCGTATAACTGCATTTCAAGAAACAGAAGATGGTCATTACCTAATCAATTTAAAGGGCATTTGCCGTTTTCATATCGAAGAAGAAGTGGTTGGCAAAAATGAATATAGACGCGCTAATGTAGTTCCATTTTTGTCTGACCTAAGGCCAAGTAAAGGTGAAGATATTGATCGCAAATTATTACTAGTAACCTTTAAGCGTTTTCTAACTGCTAATAATATGGATGCTAATTGGGATGTTATCGAAGAAACAGATGATGAATCGCTCGTCACTGCCTTATGCATGATGAGCCCATATGGTTCTGCTGAAAAACAAGCATTACTAGAAGCCGACAGCGTAAAAACTAGAGCTGACACTTTGGTTGCGCTTACTGAGATCGCCTTAGCAAAAAATCCGCAAGATCCAGATAGTATTTTACAATAGCGTTAGAGCAAAGTGTTTAAAAATGACTATTTCAAAAAATCCAAATGGAACTGTAAAAATCAGTAGCATTTTACTAAATATATTAGTGTGTCCACTAACGGGTGGTGCACTCACTTTATCGCGGAATAAAAAAGAGCTGATATCAAAAACTGGACGATTGGCTTTTCCCGTAAGAGATGGCATTCCAATTATGATAGCAAGCGAAGCACGTAATTTAACACCAGCAGAACTGAAAAAGCTTAAATAGCTTTGCCTCTTAATAAATTAGGCGCGCTTTCATCTTTTCCTGCGGCCTGACTAATAAGATTGTCTTTTATAAATGGCAGTCGATCTACAACTCCCAAGCCAAAATTTCTCGCAATCCGCAAAATCGGATTATCGTTAGAAAATAGCCTGTTTAAAATGTCCGTCACAACGCCCATTTGAACCGTATCAAATCGGCGCCATTGTTGATACCGCTCCAATATATTTATAGAGCCAATATCAAGACCCAAACGATCTGCCTCAACAATTGTTTGGGCTAAGGCTGCAGCATCTTTAAATCCAAGATTTAAACCCTGCCCAGCAATTGGGTGAATGCCATGCGCAGCATCGCCAACCAATACAAAACGATCCGCAATAAATTCTCGTGCTAAGGTTAGCCCAAGTGGAAAGCCTTTTCGTGGCCCATCCACTTCAATATCACCAAGCTTATGTCCAAAGCGTTGTTCTAATTCTAATTCGAAAGCAAATTCATCCATCGCAAGAAGACGTTTAGCGTCTGCTTCTTTTTCAGTCCAAACCAGCGAAGAACGTTTGCCTTTTAATGGTAAAATCGCAAATGGACCGGCTGGTAAAAAATGTTCTTCTGCTCTACCCTCATGGTCACGCTCATGAGCAACCGTTGTTACAATAGCCCATTGATTGTAAGGCCAATGTATCGTTTTTATGCCAGCATAATCACGTAATTTAGATCGCACGCCATCAGCTGCAACCAATAACTTTGTATTTAAAATCTGCCCATCACTTAAAGTGACTAATACGCAATTGTCTTCATTCTCAAAGCTAGAGACACCCACTTCAAATATTTGCTGAATACCTAATGCTTTTGCCTTCGAACGTAATTCTTTTACCAAAGTGCGATTAGGAACCATATGCGCAAATGGTTTTTTATCATTTTCAAAACCATCGCTATTGGCGTCGCCACCACGAACGCCTCCAAAAGTCAAAAATTTCGGCCGTGTCACATCACTCAATTTGCTGTCGGTAACAATCATCTCATTAATTGCTTGAGCATCTTTAGAGATGTTTTTCCACAAACCCAATTGTTCCAACATTCTTGTTGCATCTGCCGCAATCGCAGAAGCACGCTCATCTTGCATCACTGCTTTTTCTGGCGCCATATCGACGATACAAATTTTGAGATGTTTTGCATTATCAGCAATTGCCACCGCAACGCTTAAACCGACATAGCCGCCGCCGCCAATCAGAACGTCATATTCTAAATCAGATCGTTGACCATTAATTTGGCCTTTAGAAGTTTTTTTTGTTTTGCTTGAAGCTTTCATAAGGTCAATTTAAAATAGTTTCTCAAATGAGTCGAATTGCCAAATGCCGCACCATATATATAACAAAAGCATTTAGCGTCTAAGGATATAACATTATGCCAAGCGCACTGGATAATCTATTAAATACTTTCAATCTTGAACGCATAGAAAGAAATATATATCGCGGCGTAAGTCCAAAAGTTGGTTGGCAACGTGTATTTGGTGGGCATGTTATTTGTCAGGCACTTTTGGCGGCACAAGAAACTGTCGATAAAGAACGCCACGTACATTCTTTACATGGATATTTCATGCGCCCA
Source organism: Hyphomicrobiales bacterium (assembly GCA_002400845.2). GTDB lineage: Bacteria > Pseudomonadota > Alphaproteobacteria > Rhizobiales > Rhizobiaceae > Salaquimonas. Next base: position 38,920 of record NVRK02000010.1, on the reverse strand, counting down.
GGCGATCCTGAAAATCCTATTATATATAATGTCGACCGCATTAGAGATGGTGGCAGTTTTACCACTAGGCGAGTTGTTGCCATTCAACACGGCGAAGCAATATTTTCAATGTCGCTTTCATTCCAAAAACTTGAAGAAGGACTAGAGCATCAAATTGAAATGCCTGATGTGCCATTGCCAGATCAGCTACCTTCTGAAAGCGATTTACTAAAAAAAATGGGCGACACTCTACCCGACAATGTTAGAGCCTATTTAGAACGCGAACGTCCAATTGAATTACGCGCTGTCGATATGACACATTATTTTTCAAGTAAAAAACTAGATCCTGTTCAAAATATTTGGATGCGTACAAATGGTAGCGCGCCAAAAGACTATTTAATACAAAATGCATTATTAGCCTATGCCTCAGACATGACCTTATTAGACACTTCTCTTTTTGCCCATGGCAAAGCAGTTGCAGACCCTTCTCTTCAGGTTGCAAGCCTTGACCATTCTATGTGGTTCCACCAACCTTTTGATATGAGCGAATGGCATCTATATTCTCAAGACAGCCCTCGTAGTTCTGGTGGCAGAGGTTTATCACGTGGAAGCATTTACAATCTAAAAGGCGAATTGGTTGCGTCCTGCGCCCAAGAAGGCCTTATTAGACCACGCAAAAGCGGAAAAAGAGTCGTTAAAACCTCCCATGGATAATGTGACTATTTTTTAATCAATTCATTATTATTGCCTATTTTTTATTCAATTAGTGCTTAAATTCGATTCATATTTTGTTTCAACAACTAAATAAAACAAGCAATTACAATAGGTTACCAATTAGTTGACAACTTGGCACAGACCTTGAATGGTTAATGGCATCTTTAAGGGGGGCGGGGAGTCCTCCGTTTGGGTGACAACAACTCTGGAGCGTAATGTCTATAGACACTGGCGGTCCTCAATAAACAGGTGATGAAATGAAATTCATAACAGCAATCATTAAGCCATTTAGGCTTGACGATGTACGCGAAGCTTTAACAGCTTTGGGTATCGAGGGACTTACAGTTACTGAAGTTCGTGGTTACGGGCGCCAAAAAGGCCATACCGAAATTTATCGCGGTACAGAATATGCTGTAAATTTTCTACCAAAAGTAAAAGTAGAAGTTGCGGTATCTGACGACGCTGCCGACAAAGCACTTGAAGCGATTACCACTGCTGCGCGCACTGGCCAAATCGGCGATGGCAAAATCTTTGTCTACGACCTACTTCAGGCAACTCGCATTCGTACCGGTGAAACCGGCGATGAAGCTCTTTAATCAAAATTGATAGTTCTAAGGACTAAATAAATGAAACTAACAAAAAGCATACTTGGAGCGGCAATTGCCCTTCCACTTCTGTCGCTTCCCGCATTCGCGCAAGAGACAGAGTTCGCAACCAAGGCTGACACAGCCTATATTTTTAACACCCTACTATTCTTAATTGGTGGCTTCCTTGTAATGTGGATGGCTGCTGGTTTTGCTATGTTAGAAGCAGGCCTTGTGCGTTCTAAAAACGTATCAATGCAATGTCTTAAAAACATATCACTATATTCAATTGCAGGTATTATGTACTGGGCAATTGGTTATGACCTTATGTATACAGGCGTTGATGGCGGCTACATGGGTTCATTCAGCTTTGCATATGCATTTGATGATGTTGGCGCAAACAGCCTAGATACAGGTTATTCAATTGCATCTGACTGGTTCTTCCAGATGGTATTTGTTGCAACAGCAGCTTCTATCGTTTCAGGTACACTTGCTGAGCGTATTAAGCTTTGGCCTTTCCTAATCTTCGTAGTTGTTCTTACTGGTTTCATTTACCCAATCGCGGGTTCTTGGCAGTGGGGCGCTGGTTGGTTGTCTGAAATGGGCTTCTCTGACTTTGCTGGTTCTACACTTGTTCACTCTGTTGGCGGCTGGGCTGCTCTTGCTGGCGCACTTCTACTTGGCGCACGTAAAGGCAAATATACAGCAAATGGTGTTACACCAATGCCTGGTTCATCAATCCCTCTAGCAACATTGGGTACATTCATTCTATGGCTTGGTTGGTTCGGCTTTAACGGCGCATCACAACTTGCTATGGGTACAATCAATGATGTTTCAGACATTTCACGCATCTTCGCAAACACAAACCTAGCAGCTGCTTCTGGTGTTGTTGTTACAATCATCTTGCTACAAATCATGTACAAAAAAGTTGACGTAACAATGGTACTTAACGGTGCGCTTGCTGGTCTTGTTGCAATTACTGCTGAGCCTTTGGCGCCAACAGTTCTTCAAACATTGTTCATTGGTGGTATGGGTGGCGTAATCGTTGTCTTTGCAGTTCCACTATTAGACAAATTGAAAATCGATGATGTTGTTGGTGCTATTCCAGTTCACTTGCTTGCAGGTATCTGGGGTACAATGATTGTTCCATTTACAAACAGCGGCACATCATACGGCACTCAATTAATTGGTGTTCTTGCATACGGTGTATTCACATTCGTAGCATCCCTAATTGTTTGGGGTGTATTAAAAGCTACTATTGGTATCCGCGTTTCTGAAGAAGAAGAAATGCTGGGTCTTGATAAAGCAGAAGTAGGCGTTGAAGCTTACCCTGAATTTGGCCGCGGTTAATTCGCACCAAAACCAACAAAAGACTGAGATGATCTCCCCAGATAATTAACATCTCAGTCTCCTTAAAGGGGGTCCATTTTGGGTCCCCTTTTTTAATTGCCGAAATTCTTCCTATTAATTGTATTTTCTTGCATCAAAGTCGCGATGGTTAACAGCTGATTAACCTTAGAGCTTTATTCTAAAACTTCGAAGCATGTGCAAATCATGCTGGGGTTATTAAGATAGCAGGAGCATCAAATGCAATTGGCCAATGCGGGTTCTAAAAAATACAAACATCCTGCCACCACATATAAGTCTTGGCTTTCAGGTCAATTAGGCGTCATTTTAGGCCTTTGCCTTTTAGCATTGGTAGCAATTTCTTTTGCCAGTTTAGCTACATGGTCTGTTCTTGATCCAAGTTTTTCAAACGCAAATGGAAATATTGTTCAAAATGCTGGCGGCTATCTTGGCGCGTCATTATCCGATATTTTAATGCAATTTTTTGGCCTAGCAAGCACGTTAGCACTTGTACCACCTGCAATATGGGGTTGGCTTAAACTCATCCAAAAACCAATTGGTTATTTCAAAAAACGTCTTATTGCTTGGCCTGTTGCAATGGCATCTGCTTCTGCAGCATTTGGTTGTTTGCCTGTGTTTGAAACATGGCCTCTGCCTGCTGGTATGGGCGGTATTACTGGCGACCTAGTGCTTGCAATTCCAAGAATGATTATTGGGGAATATCCATCTCATATTTTCGCAATCATATTTTTCACGCTTTTCATTATTCCAGCCATAGGCTTTACCCTTTATGCTGCTGGCCTTGTAAACCGCCCACCAAAAACTGATCCAAATGGGTTTAACGTTGATCCTGAAACGGGCGAAATTTTAGAAAATAGTGGCTCTATCAGCGCTGGACTACTTGCTGGCTTTATTGGCACAATTGGGGCTGTTTCACATTGGGCATTAACATTTCAAGCAATGCGCAAGCGTAAATCTCAAAATGCAGCACCTACCCATCATGATACACAGCAAGCCTCAATTGTTATCCAAAAAGAAGAAGTAAATCCTGCACCACAACAAGAAGATCCATATTTACAGTCTGGCGCACAATTTAAGTCACAAAAAACTGGGTTTTTGAAACGCCTTACCAATGCTTATGACAAATTAACAGAACCAGCTGACGATGGTTTGAGTGAATTTCATAATCCTAGCGCCCAACATCAAAATATAGACCATCACAGTTTAGATCAATTTTCACAACAGTCGCAGTTAGAACCAGGGTTCCAACCTTTAGGTCAAGATCCTACTTTTGCTGATACCCAATATGGCGCCGCAGAATTAATTACAGCACCAGAAATGGCGCCAACATATGGAGAAGAAGTTTATGGCAATGCACCAGACTTGCAAGAAACCCACCCTTCTATTGCACCGCAAACAACTTCTCGTATAGTTCAACAACAACCAATTGCGCCAACTGCTGCGCCAGTTCAAAATGCTCGTGTGTCACGCCAACCACAACAAAAATCTAACGTTGGTGGGTTTATTCTGCCTGACATTGATTTTTTAGCCGAACATAAAAGCATCGTCAAAGACGCAACATTGTCTGCCGAAGCACTAGAGGCAAATGCACGTCTGCTCGAAAGTGTATTAGAAGACTTTGGCGTTAAGGGTGAAATCATTCAGGTTCACCCAGGCCCCGTTGTTACACTTTATGAATTAGAGCCAGCGCCGGGTATAAAATCTTCTCGGGTTGTTGGTTTAGCAGATGACATTGCTCGTTCAATGAGCGCGATCGCTGCACGTGTTGCCGTAATTCCTGGTCGCAACGCCATTGGTATAGAATTGCCGAACCATATTCGCGAAACTGTTTATTTACGTGAGACATTTGCGTCAAAAGCCTATGAGAGTACCAAAGCCAAACTACCACTGGTATTGGGCAAAGATATTGGCGGCAAACCCGTTATCGCCGATCTTGCAAAAATGCCTCATTTACTTGTGGCTGGTACAACAGGTTCTGGTAAATCTGTTGCGATGAATACAATGATCTTGTCCATTCTTTACAAGCTAGACCCAACACAAGTGAAGATGATAATGATTGATCCAAAAATGTTGGAGCTTTCCATTTACGAAGGCATTCCACATCTTTTAACGCCAGTTGTTACTGACCCTAAAAAAGCGGTTGTTGCCCTTAAATGGACAGTACGCGAAATGGAAGATCGCTATAAGAAGATGTCAAAAGTTGGCGTTCGTAACATCGATGGATTTAACCAACGAGTAGAACAAGCCAAATTAAAAGGCGAGCCGATTTCACGGACCATACAAACTGGTTTTGACCGCGATACTGGTGAGGCCATATATGAGACAGAACAATTAAACCTTGAGCCAATGCCATTCATCGTCGTGCTTATTGATGAGATGGCCGATCTTATGATGGTTGCTGGTAAAGACATTGAAGGTACAATTCAACGCTTGGCGCAAATGGCGCGTGCGGCTGGTATCCACGTTATCATGGCAACCCAACGTCCATCTGTTGATGTGATTACAGGTACAATTAAAGCCAATTTCCCTACTCGTATTTCTTTCCAAGTTACATCTAAAATAGATTCTCGAACCATTCTTGGTGAGCAAGGTGCCGAACAATTACTTGGTATGGGTGATATGCTTTACATGGCTGGCGGTGGCAGAACGCAACGTGTTCACGGTCCCTTTGTTGCTGATGAAGAAGTTGAAGCAATTGTGAAACATCTCAAAACACAAGGTGTGCCACAATATCTAGAAGCTGTTACAGAAGACATTGAAGAAGAAGGTGCTGAGGGGTCTGCTCCAGCAGGCACTGATAAATTGTCAGAATCAAATGACATTTATGACCAAGCGGTCGCAGTTGTATTACGCGATCGTAAAGTATCAACTTCTTATATTCAGCGCCGTTTAGGCATTGGATACAATCGCGCAGCAACATTGATTGAGCGAATGGAAGATGAAAAATTAATCAGTGCAGCAAATCATGCAGGAAAACGCGAAATTTTAGTACCCGATGAAAATGAAACCTTTTAATTGTGTATGCAAAAATAAATGACTTCACTCGATATCGCTGTCACTATTTGAACAAGTCTTTTTGCAATAAAAATATCGGTAAAATTATTGCCAAACCTTAGGCCTATTAATCGCCTAAAAGACTAAGTGAATTTGGAGAATTAAATGTTAAAGTTAAATACACTTAAAATGGTTGCAAAAGTGTTGCTTGCTGGTTCTGCAATATTGCTAAGCACTGTTCTTTCTCAAGCAGGCCAACGCGAAGATACGATCAACGCATTAAGTGCACATTATGCAAATGCGCCGACAATGACTGGTGAGTTTTTGCAATTTGGCCCTAAGGGGCAACAAAATGGTGGCAAATTTTATTTATCGCGCCCTGGTAAAATACGTTTTACCTATGAAGAGCCTTCAGCAATCGAAGTAATTTCAAATGGCAAAAGCGTTGCTGTGCTCAACAAAAAATTGAAAACTTTCCAATCTTATCCGTTAAAAGCTACCCCATTAAAATTACTCTTAGACAATAAGATAAATATCAAAAACAATTCCATCCAGTCTGTAAAAGTAGAAGAAGACGTAACAACCATAATAATGGGCGATAAACATCTTTTTGGAAACTCCGTCATTACTTTATTATTTGATCCTGAGACTTTTGATCTAAGACAATGGACGATTAAAGACGCTCAAGGAAAAGAAACATCTGTATTAATATTCGATGTTCAAAAAAACGTTAAACTTTCAGATAAACTGTTTCAATTCAGCAAAGTTAATTTCAAGCGCCGTAACTAGAGCGCTGATAAGGTATAATTTCAAAAAAAGCCATAAAAGCGTTGATACATTTTATCAACGCTTCTTCTTAACTTGTATCAAACCAGTGCTTGTACCAATGTAGCGACAAATACACATAGCTTTGATCTGGGGTTTTCATGACGTTTAAACTTATTACTTGGAACATAAATTCTGTTCGCCTTCGCATGCCTTTAATTGAAAAATTAATCGAAATGCGTGATCCAGATATAATTTGCTTTCAAGAAATTAAGTGTCAAAACGATCAATTTCCATATAAAGCTTTTGAAAATCTTGGGTACAAATATCATGCTGTGCATGGTCAAAAAGGCTATCATGGTGTGGCCACTGTTTCTAAAACACCCCTAACTCAAATCCATTCCACCGACTACGTTAAAATGGGTGACACTCGCCACATCTCAACCTGTTTTGAAGCGGGTGGAAAAACCATAAATATTCATAATTTTTACGTACCAGCCGGCGGTGATGAACCAAACATTGAGAAAAATCCGAAATTCGATCATAAATTAAAATTCATTGAAGAAATGAAATTGTTAAACGCTAACGAGGGCGACACACCTGCAATAATAGTGGGAGATTTAAACATTGCCCCATTAGAGGAAGATGTTTGGTCACACAAACAACTTTTAAAAGTAGTGTCTCACACACCAATTGAGGTCGAAGGCTTAAACGCCATTATGGATGCTGGTGATTGGAAAGATTTAATTCGCCAACACATTCCAACACCTGAAAAAGTTTTCACATGGTGGAGCTATCGTTCTAAAGATTGGAAAGTTAACAATAGAGGACGACGTCTCGATCATATTTGGGGCGCAGCAGAACTTGCAGAAAAACTAACTGACATAGAAATTTTAACCCAGGCACGTGACTGGGAAAAATGTTCCGATCACGTACCAGTAATCGCAACTTTTCAATTTTGATAAAAAAAACATATTCATCTGCGTAAGCTAAAATAAAATCTCATTCTAAAGACAGGTTTTTTATCTTATTCAATTTTGTCTGAACATCAGTCATTTTAATCAACATGGACTGAACGTTTTTTTGAATTCTTGCTTGTAGCAAAGTTGCCAGTTCAGGATATTCACTTAGCATACGCCTAAACAAATCACGCGAGATAAAAATTAAGTGCACCTGACCTTTTGCAATCGCAGTTGCAGATCGTCTATTTGATGAAATAAGCGCCAACTCGCCAATCAAAGCATTCTCACCAAGACTTTCAATGATTTTTTTGTCGTCTTTGAGTATAAGGTCAATCTTACCCGACAATAAAACATAGCCACCATTGGATAAATCTCCTTGGTGAAACACAATTTCTCCGTCTCGGTAAAGTTTGCGTTCAGCACCAAATGCAAGCAATCGTAATTGCTCCAAAGAAAACTCTTGGAACAACTCAACACGCGAAAAAAACTTTATGTCTTCATCTAAACTCATAAGTCTATCTAACCAAAAAAGCCTCTAAATAAAAGCGGCTTTATTAAATTCATTACGGATATGATTTACGGAACTAATTTGTATCCGCCGCCTTCTGTCACTAATAATTTAGCATTGGAAGGATCTTTCTCAATTTTCTGTCTTAAGCGATAAATATGAGTTTCTAATGTGTGCGTAGTAACACCAGAATTATATCCCCAAACTTGCTCTAGCAATTCATCGCGGCCAATAATTTTTTGTTCTGCACGATACAAATATTTCATAATCGCGGTTTCTTTTTCGGTTAAACGCACTTTACTGCCATTGTCTTCAATCAATATTTTTTGTGCAGGTTTAAACGTATAAGGCCCCACCGCAAATACAGCATCTTCGCTTTGTTCATGCGTTCGCAATTGCGCTCTGATACGCGCCAAGAAAACAGCAAACCTAAATGGCTTAACAACATAATCATTTGCTCCAGCTTCCAAACCCAAAATGGTATCTGAATCTGTATCATGACCGGTAAGCATTATAATCGGCGCTCTAAACCCACCTTTTCGCAGTAACTTTACAGCTTCGCGCCCATCCATATCTGGCAAGCCAACATCCATCACCAACAAATCAACATGATTGTTGCGAGCTGTCTGCACACCCTTTGTTGCACTGGCCTCAGTTAAAATTTGAAATTCTTCATACAGTGACAATTGTTCAGACAATGCTTCGCGTAGCTCGTCGTCATCATCAATTAACAAAATTGTACGTACTGCCATTGGGTTTCTCCCAGAAAATCTATCTAATATAACATTTAAAATCTGAAAACTATGTAGTATTTAAATTAGACATTTTTATATCTATTTCATCTACTCATTCTCAGACAAATAATCTTTGAATTGATCGTTTATGATTAAATCAATATCTAATAGTAATAACTACGATTTATTAAAAAAGAACCCTATCACGCTAAATTACACGCGTGTGTGAACAAAATCTGAATATTGTGAAGCCAAACAAACTAGAGAATGTCTTGTGAAAAATTCATATTCAAAAATTATTCAAATCAGGCCTGCTTGTACAACGTCAAAACACCTTGGCTTATTGTCATTTAACAACATTGTTCATCATTGCTCATTGGGTAAAACAGGGATCACCGCTTTTAAAAACGAGAGCGACGGTGCAACGCCTATTGGAGACTTTAATATTTTATATGGTTTTTATAGATACGACCGTATTAAGTTACCCACAACTGGCCTTGCAATGATACCCATTACAAAAAACATGGGTTGGTGCGATGCACCTCATAACGCCAATTATAATCAGTTTATTACGTTGCCGAATCGTTTTTCTCATGAACTTTTAATGCGAAACGATCGTTTATACGACATTTGCTTGGTTTTAGATTACAATATTCCAAATAGAAATTCTTATGTAGGTAAGAACAAAGGCAGCGCCATATTTTTTCATCAAACAAGTAAAAAGAATGCAGCTACACATGGATGTATAGCGATAGAACCTGAACTTATGCTCCAACTTTTGCCTAAATTAAATTCAAAAACTATCGTGAAAATTAGCGTTTAGATTTTCTGTTTAGCGCGCGCCAAATATTGCACTGCCGACACGCACATGTGTCGCGCCCATCTCAATTGCTGTTTCAAAATCACTCGACATGCCCATAGAAAGAATAGGAAGTTCAACTTCTTCTGCAATTTTCTTTAAAAGTGCAAAATGTGTCCCAGGGTTTTCGTCTGCTGGCGGAATGCACATAAACCCTTTAATTTCTAAACCATATTTATCTTGGCACAGTTTTACAAACGCAACAGCGTGTTGCGGTTCAATGCCAGATTTTTGGGGTTCTGATCCTGTATTCACCTGTACCAAAAGTTTTGGATATTTATTCTGTGCTTTCATTTCTTTTGCTAATGTTTTAGCAATTTTTTCACGGTCTACTGTATGGATTACATCAAATATAGTCACAGCTTCTGCTGTTTTATTACTTTGTAACGGACCAATAAGGTGTAATTCAACGTCGCTAAATTTTTCTTTTAAGGCAGGCCATTTTAATCCCGCTTCTTGAACTTTGTTTTCACCAAAAACACGATGGCCAGCTTCCAAAGTTGGCATAATCGCTTCTGCATCAAAAGTTTTTGAAACAACGATCAATTGAATGTCTTTTGGCTTTCTGCCTGAGGCAATACTACCTTGCTCGCACTGAGTAATTACCTGATTTAAATTGTCTTTTATGGTCAAAGATGTCATTCCATTTACAAATAGAAAATTGTACTAAGTGTTGACCAATAAGCTAATATCTGGTGAAGGTCCATTCAGTCAATTGTATATTTCATCACGTAATTAGCTCAATAATTAATATAAAGAAAAATTGTTAGAAACATCATGGCAAGTGAACGTTATAATCCTAAAACTGTAGAATCAAAATGGCGTCAAGTTTGGGACGAAAAGAAACTATTCGAAACCAAAAATGATGACCCGGGTGAAAAATATTACGTCCTTGAAATGTTTGCATATCCATCTGGCCGCATTCACATGGGCCACGTTCGCAATTATGCAATGGGTGATGTTGTTGCTAGATATAAACGCGCAAAAGGTTTTAATGTTCTTCACCCAATGGGTTGGGACGCATTTGGCATGCCGGCTGAAAATGCGGCAATGAAAAACAAAGTCCATCCAAAAGAATGGACTTACCAAAACATTGCAACCATGCGCGAACAATTAAAATCTATGGGTCTTTCCATTGACTGGTCTAGAGAATTTGCGACCTGCGATGTTGAGTATTATCATAGACAACAAATGTTGTTTGTTGATTTTATGGCAAAAGGTTTGGTGGGCCGCCGTGTTTCTAAAGTTAATTGGGACCCAGAAGACCAAACGGTTTTAGCTAACGAACAAGTAATTGATGGCCGTGGTTGGCGTTCTGGTGCTTTGGTCGAACAACGTGAATTAGCCCAGTGGATTTTTAAAATAACCAATTACAATCAAGATCTACTAGATTCGCTAGATGACCTTAAAGATTGGCCCGAAAAAGTACGCTTAATGCAGAAAAACTGGATTGGTAAATCTGTTGGCTTAGAATTATCGTTTAATCTAACGCAAAGCTTAGGCAATATTTCTACGATTGAAACATTTACAACCCGTCCCGACACTTTGGCTGGCGCTTCATTCATCGGCATTGCCCCAGAACACCCAATTGCAAAACAATTAGCACAAACAAATCAAGAATTATCCGATTTCTGCGTGGATGTGCGCCGTATGGGCACAACAGCAGAAGAATTGGAAACTGCTGAAAAACGTGGGTTTGATACAGGCTTAAAAGTTCAACACCCATTATATCCAGATCAAACACTTTCTGTTTGGGTCGCAAATTTCATTTTAATGGATTACGGTACTGGCGCTGTTTTTGGTTGCCCTGCCCACGATCAGCGTGATTATGATTTTGCAATTAAATATGAATTACCAATCATTGCTACCTTTGAAGCTTTGGATGAAGGTACTAAATCAGAAGAAAATACAGCCTTCCTACCGCCAAAATCTGAAAAGGTACGTTGGATAAACCAACCAACTGGACTTGATATTGCAACTGGCGAAGAAGCAATTACAAAAACAATAGCATGGGCAGAAGAAAACAACATTGGTAAAGCCAAAGAACAATTCCGTCTTCGCGATTGGGGGATTTCTCGACAGCGTTATTGGGGTTGCCCAATTCCTGTAATTCATTGTGAAGATTGTGGTGAGGTGCCGGTTCCAAAATCTGACATGCCAGTAATTTTGCCAGAGGATGTTGATTTTGACAAACCTGGTAATCCGCTGGACCGCCACCCAACTTGGCGCCATGTTGATTGCCCAGCTTGCGGTAAAAAAGCTACGCGCGAAACTGATACGATGGATACATTTGTAGATTCGTCATGGTATTTTGCACGTTTCACAGCACCTAGGGAAGACAATCCAACAGATCCAAAAGTTGCTAATGACTGGTTAGCGGTAGATCAATATATTGGTGGTATTGAACACGCAATTCTACACCTTTTATATTCTAGGTTCTTTTCGCGCGCGATGTGTGAAACAGGTCATTTAAATGTAAAAGAACCTTTCAAAGGATTGTTCACCCAAGGCATGGTTGTTCATGAAACTTATAAAAATTCTGAAGGCTGGATAACACCTGCTGAAATTAAGATTGAAGAAGAAGACGGTAAACGTGTAGCAACGCTGCTTGAAGATGGGTCACCAATTATCATTGGCAACATTGAAAAAATGTCCAAGTCTAAAAAGAATGTTGTAGACCCAGACGATATTATTGAAAGCTACGGCGCTGATACTGCGCGTTTCTTCATGCTTTCTGACTCGCCGCCTGAACGCGATGTTATTTGGACTGAATCTGGCGTTGAAGGAACACATAGATTTGTTCAACGTGTATGGCGCTTGTTATCTGAAGCCCATCAGAACATGAAAAATATTACTGCCAAACCAGGTGCAAAAGGTAAAGCTTTAGATATTTCAATAGCGGCCCATAAAACTGTAAAATCAATTGGAGAAGATTTAGAGAATTTATCCTTCAATAAAGCAGTAGCTCGTTTGTATGAATTACTAAACACTTTAGCCAATCCACTTACCCAAATTGGTCAAGGCAAAGCCGATGTTGAATTAACACAAGCTACCATAGATGCAGTTGAAAAATTCATTTTAATGTTTGCGCCTATGATGCCGCACTTAGCTGAAGAATGCTGGGTACTCTTAGACAAAAAAGATATGGTGGCGACCACTAAATGGCCTGATTTTGAAGAAAGTCTCGTCACAGAAAATGAACTAACGATGCCCGTTCAAATTAACGGTAAAAAGAAAGCTGACATTACAGTCTCTGCCGATGCAAGTAAGGATGATATTATTTCAGCAACACTTAGTTTAGATGTGGTAAAGAAGTTTTTAGACGGACAAGAACCTAAAAAGATTATCGTGGTTCCAAAACGAATCGTAAATGTGGTAATCTAATTTTGAATTCAAATACAATTAGTAAGCTAGGGTATTAAGCGATGAAAATGATGAAGTTGCAGGTTTTACAGTTTCATAAATTAATTATTGCCTGTTCTGCTGGCTTTATATTGATGCTTTCGGCTTGTCAGCCACTTTATACGTCTCCTAATGGGGATGTAGGAGCCTCCAACACTGCACTTTCTTTGATTTCTGTGGCTCACGTCGACACCAGAAGTGGTCAACAAGTTAGAAATCGCCTTATATTTCTACTCAGCAATGGCACAACGCCTTTAAACCCAACTTTTGAATTAAGAATTAGAGTGAGCTCAAACGCATCAACTTCTGCATCGCGTATTGATGCAACGGGGAAAACGGCTGGAATTGTCTTAACGACAGTAAGTTACGAATTATACGACATTTCTAAAAAGAACATTGTTTATCGTGGAACACGTTCAGCATCTGCTTCTTACGATCAAACTTCACAAAGTTTTGCCAACGAACGCGCTAAACGCGATGCCGAAAATAGATCTGCAAAAGCCGTTGCAGAACAAATTAGATTTGCAATTGCCGCTGATCTGAATAATTAATTTAATGGCATCGAAAAAAGCACATGAGGTTGATCGTTTTATAGAACGCCCTGATACTGCTTTTCGTGTGATCCTTCTTTATGGTCCAGACATTGGACTTGTTACCGAACGCGCAGAAATTTTAGCAAAAAACACTGGCGTTGATCTTAAAGACCCTTTTTCTACCATTCGTTTAAATGCAGATGATGTCGCCGCTGATAAATCTCGGCTGGCAGATGAAGCATTTACTGTTGGCATGTTTGGCGGAGAACGACTTATTCGAGTGAGTGGATCAACCCGCAGAAATTTAGCAGATGCCGTAAAGCCAATTTTGGCAAATGCGCCACAAGACGCTTGGATAATAGTAGAAGCTGGAGATTTAGCGCGCTCGGCAGGTCTTAGAACTGCATTTGAAAAATCAAAAACTGGTATTGCGCTTCCTTGTTATCAAGACAACGACAAAGCAATTGAAATGATAATCAATCAAGAGATCGTTGAAAAAAATCTTAGCATTGACCGTGAAACAATATCCATGTTGAAGCCACTCTTAGGTGGTGACCGCATGGCAAGCCGAAATGAATTGCGCAAACTTGCATTATATTGCCATGAGCAAGGAAGTGTCACGCAAGATGACATTCGTGATATTGTTGGTGATGCATCTCAATTAGACACGAATGATGTGATTGATGCAGTTGCGACGGGTGATATGAATGCACTACAAGAAAATCTTCACCGCGTTTTGGTTTCTGGAATTTCACCTGACATGTTGTTGATCTTTACATTGCGCCATTTTCAAACCTTGCACGAAATGCGCGGAAAAATGGAATATGATCGCATCCCAGCAGCATCTTTGGTAAAAGGCGCTAGACCGCCAATACATTTTGCTAGACAAAGTCTTGTTTCACGAGCCATAACCAAATGGCCTATCCAAAATCTTTCGAAAGCAATGACACGACTTAACAAAGCATCTTTTGACGCACGCGCAAACCCAGATCTTGGTGCCGCAATCGCTGGAACAAATCTACTTGCCCTCACATTAGAGGCAAGCAGGCGTTAGATTGAATTATTGTAACTTAGCGCTTTAATAAACGATCACAAATTTCTTCTAATTGCTCAAGGTTTTTATATTTTACCCGAAACTCGCCCTTATTATTTGACTTATTACGAATATCAATTTTTAGACCCAAAGCATCTTCTATCTGTTGTTCCAACGCTTTTATGTCAGCACTTTTAAAATCCAAAGATTTCGTTTCAGGTGCTTTATCACCTTTCGGCGCTTCCAATTGCTTTTGAACCAACACCTCAATCTGACGTACAGAAAGACCTTCTTTAATAATACGATCTGCTAATTCTTCTGGTGTAGTACTGGTAATTAATGCACGCGCATGACCAGCTGAAAGCGAGCCAACGGTTACAAATTTTTGAACTTTTTCCGGTAACTTTAGCAAACGCAAAGTATTTGCCACATGGCTACGGCTCTTACCAATTGCAGTACCTAAGTCATTTTGTGAATAATCGTATTCATCAATCAATTGCTGATAACCTAAAGCTTCTTCAACTGGGTTTAGATCAGCACGTTGAACATTCTCAATAATCGCCAATTCAAGCGCTTGTTTATCATCCACATCGCGAATGATAATTGGAATTTCGTGCAGTTTGGCTTTTTGAGCGGCGCGCCAACGACGTTCACCCGCAATAATTTCGTATTTTGCACCGCCTAAATCTTCACCACCAGAAGTAGATGCAACTGGACGAACCAAGATTGGTTGCACAATGCCATGTTCAGCAATTGAACGCGCTAGGTCATCTAAATGTTCATCAGAAAAAGTACGCCTAGGATTGTTTGGGTTTTGACGTATGTGCTCAACAGGAACACTGCGGTCTGAATTTACATTAGATTCAACGTCTTTAGACACTTTAACATTTGAAATATTTTCACTGCTTATTGGCTGATCCATTTCGCCAATTAATGCTGCAAGCCCTCTACCCAAACGTCTTTTTGATCCATCATCTGCCATGGATAATCTCCTAATATAGTATATGCAAAATCGCTATCTTTATTCAGCTAGGCCAATTACCCAATTAAAATTATAATTGCTTAGCTTCCGCTATTCTGTTTTCTTTACGAATTATTTCTGACGCCAATTGTAAATATGCCTGGCTTCCAGAACACTTGATATCATACAAAATAGCAGGTTTACCATGTGAAGGTGCTTCCGATAAACGAACATTACGAGGAATAACTGTCTTATAAACTTTTTCACCCATAAATTCGCGAACATCGCTTTCAACTTGGCTCGCAAGATTATTGCGCTTGTCAAACATTGTCAAAATGATGCCATGTAATTCTAATTCAGAATTAACACTCGTTTGCACTTCTCTCATCGTTTCTAAAAGTTGGCTTAAACCTTCAAGTGCGAAAAATTCAGTTTGCAATGGCACCAACAATGCATGCGCAGCAGCCATTGCATTTATCGTAAGTAGATTCAAAGAAGGCGGGCAATCGATCAATATATAATCGAACGACATAGGATTATATTCCTCTATTGCTTTTTTAAGTTTAAACGCACGATCCGAATCATTAGCAATTTCCATTTCAATGCCAAGTAAATCCAGTGTCGATGTCGACACATATAAATTTGGCACAGCAGTTGCTATAACCGTCTGCTCTAAAGTTGCTTCACCGCGTATCATATCGCTTGTTGAGATTTTGCGTTCTTTACGCTCAATACCCAAACCTGTACTCGCATTACCTTGCGGATCAAGATCGATTATCAAAACCTTTTTACCTATAGCGGCAAGCGCTGTTGCAAGGTTAATTGCTGTAGTCGTTTTACCAACGCCACCCTTTTGGTTGGCAATTGTCAAAACGCGCGCAGTTGTTTTGCTACCCATGCTACTCTACCCGCCTAATCTTTCAGTTATCTTCATGTGATCTAAATGCGAACTGCATTTCGAACTTCTAAGATAACCGATTCCACATCAATTTTACTCTTGTGTACTACCAGATCGAAATTCCATTTTCCATTGCATTCTTCAATCTCGCGCTGATAATCACGCCCTTTATGAAAAGCTGCAAAGCGCGGCCCAATAATATGGCCTTCTGTCAAATTCAATAACTTTTCCAGCGACGCTAATGCTCTAGCGGATACCGCTTCGGCCTCTTCAAATTGTTTCGATGCCGACTCAATTCTTTTAACGTGTATTTTTGCCGCAGCATTTGTTTCATTTGCCACTTTGCGTAAGAACACACACTTTTTCTGAATGCTCTCCACCAAATTCACGTTACAAGAATCTGGCTCTAAATATTGATGACCCAGTATTATCGCCAAAATTAAACCTGGGAAACCACCACCACTGCCAATATCTGTCCAATATTTAATTTTTGGATACAATGCTAAAATCTGCAAGCTGTCGGCAACATGACGTTGCCAAAAAAATTGCAAAGTAGAGGGAGCAACAAGATTAGTTTTCTTTTGCCATTGCACCAATATACGATGATAAGTGGAGAGTTTTTCTAAAACGCTATCCTCCAATGGATAAATCGAATTAAGCAAAGAAAGTTCTTTGTCCGAAGGCATATAGTCCTGCATCAATTACATTGAACCCATCTTAGCGTTACTGGACTTTTTACGGCTAGTCGCTTGTTGTGCTTTTCGCAAATGCGCCAAAATTAATGTTAAGGCAGCCGGCGTCATACCATCTACGCGAGAAGCCTGTCCCAAATTATTTGGCCTTGCCAACAATAATTTTTGCTTCAACTCATTTGATAGACCCGAAAGAATTTCATAATCAAAATCTACTGGAATGATTTTGCTTTCTTCTTTCTTAAGCGCCTTAATATCTGCTTCCTGCCTTTTTAAATAGACAGCATAAGAAGCTTCAATTTCTAATTGCTCCGAAATATCAGCCTTTAAGTCATTCAATTCAGGCCAAACCTTTTGAAGGCACTCTAATGAAATATCATTATAAGACAACAAATCATAAGCCGAACGACGTACACCATCTTGATTTATCTTTATTCCCTTTTCACCTGCTTCTTGCGGTGTAAGATTTAAAGATTTCAATTGCTGTGTACCCGCAATTAATTTTTCAAGCTTCGCAGTAAAATGATCTCTACGCTTCGATCCTACACAGCCGATAGCCAAACCTTTTGGTGTTAAACGTTGATCTGCATTATCTGCACGAAGGCTCAATCTATATTCAGCTCGCGATGTAAACATACGATATGGCTCAACAACACCTCGCGTTGTTAAATCATCAATCATAACACCAATATAGCTGTCGGTTCGACTAAAGGTAATTGCCTCGCCCCCAGCAACCTTGCGCGCCGCATTTAACCCAGCTACCAGCCCTTGAGCCGCAGCTTCTTCATAGCCAGTTGTGCCATTTATTTGTCCAGCTAAGAAAAAACCTTCGATTTTACGGCTTTCCAGAGTTTGTAACAATTCGCGCGGATCAACATGGTCATATTCAATTGCATACCCAGGCTGTAGAATTGTTACATCTTCTAGTCCTGGAATTGTTTTTATAAAGGCTTCTTGAACATCTTCTGGTAAAGATGTGGAGATTCCATTGGGGTAAACCGTATCATCGTCCAACCCTTCAGGCTCTAAAAATATTTGATGACTGTCTTTATCTGCAAACTTTACAATCTTATCTTCAACAGATGGACAATAACGCGGCCCTACCCCTTCAATTTGTCCAGAATACATTGCCGACTTTAGAATATTGTCAGAAATAATTTTATGAGTTTCAGCAGTAGTTCTAGTAATGCCACACTCTATTTGCGGATTTAAGATTTTTTCCGTCATTGTAGAAAATGGAATTGGAGACGCATCAGCTGGCTGCATTTCTAAAATAGACCAATTGATTGTCTTACTGCTCAACCGTGCTGGTGTTCCAGTTTTAAGCCTAGCCAATACAAACTCTGCTTTTTCAAGCGTATTTGACAAACCCACGGAAGGCGCTTCACCCATTCTTCCCGCTGGAATTTTTTTAGTACCAATATGTATCAGACCCCGTAAAAAAGTCCCTGTTGTAAGAACAACTGCGCCACAAAGCAGTTCTGTACCATCGGCAAGTATTACACCCTCTACACGTCCATTCTTTAAAATGAGGTCTTCCACACTCGCTTCAATTACTTCTAAATTAGATATAGAATTAATCGAATTCTGCATTGCTTGACGATAAAGTTTGCGATCGGCTTGTGTTCTAGGGCCACGAACTGCTGGACCCTTTCTGCGATTAAGCAATCTAAACTGAATGCCACCTTGATCTGCCACATGTCCCATAAGACCATCTAGCGCATCTATCTCACGAACCAAATGCCCCTTCCCCAAGCCGCCAATGGCTGGATTACAAGACATAACACCTATTGTATCTCTTTTATGCGTTACAAGCGCTGTATCGGCTCCCATTCGAGCAGAAGCCGCTGCGGCTTCAGTACCTGCATGGCCACCACCAATAACAATAACATCGTATTTTTTTTGATTTAGATTATACATAAAGTCACTTTATTTTCTTGATGCGCCACATACTTAGTAGGGAATTGATCTATTCTGAGAGGACATTGCAAAACATTTCAGAATAATCACCATTTGCGAGTCCATACGCTAATGCTCAACATTGGTAAAGAGTGTAGTTTAAAAGAATCGGTTGCGAAATTGTTTCACGTGAAACACCCTTCTTTTATGGGTGAAATCTAGATTAGTTTCACGTGAATCATTTACCAACACAAAATTCAGAGAAAATTACATCCAATAATTCTTCAACATCAATTCTACCTGTAATACGTCCGATATGTTCGCTGGCTAAGCGCAACTCTTCAGCTCTTAAGGTGATGTCAAAATCTACCATCGAAATAGATTTATCTAACGCACTGACACATGATAATAATTCTAGCCTGTGTCGCTCCCTAGTTAAAAGACTATTATCAGTAGAAATAAGATTTTTGCCGATATAATTGGTTAGATGAAAAATGACTCTATCAATACCATCGGGTAAAATAGTATTGCAGACTAATGAACCATTGGCAGGAACAAAATCAGAATACGTATCAGATTTTGTATTCACTACAACACAATCAACATTAGAAACAAATTCGAGTTCAGGTTCTAACAAATCTTCATTCATAGGAGATAGCCAATAAATTAAATTAGCATTTGAACCTGCAACATTGGCGCGTCTAATACCTTCTAGTTCAACTTTGCTCTGTGTTTCTCTAATACCAGCGGTATCGGTAATAATAACATTAAAGCCAGAGATATTCAGACTGACCTCAATCATATCACGAGTAGTACCAGCTTCATCACTGACAATAGCCACATCTCTTTTGGCAAAGGCATTCAACAGACTAGATTTTCCAGAATTAGGGGCTCCCATTAAAACGACACGAAAACCATCTCTTATAATTTCGCCTCTATTATTATCATCTAAGAAAAGACTTATTTCTTTAGACAGAGTAGAAATTGAAGACCAAACCTGATCTGAAACAGATCCTGGAACATCCTCTTCATCTGAAAAATCTAATTCTGCTTCGATCAAAGCACGAGATTTAACTATAATGCTACGCCATTCTTCCAACTGTTTACGCAATTTACCAGATGATAAATTAACAGCCTGAATACGTTGTTGCTCAGTCTCAGCTGCCAAAAGATCACTTAGACCTTCAATTTCAGTTAAATCAAATTTACCATTCTCAAAAGCTCGTTTAGAAAATTCACCTTGCTCGGCCAAACGACAATTATCAAATTTACTTAATAATTCTAAGAAAGCTGAAACTACTGCCCTACCACCATGAAGATGGAATTCTACACAGTCTTCCCCCGTAAAACTATTAGGACCTTCGAACCAAAGCACCAGACCACGATCAATGACGATTTTATCAAAGGGATTAGATAAATCTTTTAAAACGGCTTTTCTTAAAGGTGGCACGCTACCAATAATTGATTTAACAACACTGCGAGACTGTTCACCTGATAATCTAATAACAGCAACACCACTTGGCAAACCGCCACTCGATAATGCATAAATAGTATCTATCGAAACCATTAAAATGACCGCCTAAAGTTTCACGTGAATCAGGTGTTGTATGGTTAATAATTAATTACGATACCGAATCAATCACAAAATACAAAAAGGGCGTCTCAAATGTATGAAAACGCCCAATTCAATAAATAAATCAAATAGTTAACTGAAAAACAGCTACGTATTCATTGTGTCGAAGAAATCATCGTTGTTCTTGGTTTGCTTAAGTTTATCAAGCAAGAATTCAATAGCATCAACCGTCCCCATAGAAGATAATATTCTACGAAGCACAAAAATCTTAGCAAGATCAGCTTTAGGTATAAGTAAATCTTCCTTACGAGTACCAGATTTTACAATATCCATTGAAGGATAAATACGTTTATCAGCAATTTTCCGATCAAGAACAATCTCAGAGTTACCAGTACCCTTAAACTCTTCAAAGATAACCTCATCCATACGGCTACCCGTATCAATCAAAGCTGTTGCAATAATCGTTAGTGAACCACCCTCTTCGATGTTACGTGCGGCACCAAAAAACCGTTTAGGTCTTTGCAAAGCATTAGCATCGACACCACCAGTTAGAACCTTTCCAGAAGAAGGCACAACAGTGTTGTAGGCTCGTCCCAACCGCGTAATTGAATCAAGTAGAATAACAACATCACGGCCATGCTCTACAAGTCGTTTGGCTTTTTCAATTACCATTTCAGCAACTTGTACGTGTCGAACAGCTGGTTCATCAAACGTAGAAGAAACAACTTCACCTTTGACAGAACGCTGCATGTCAGTCACTTCTTCAGGACGTTCATCAATCAATAAAACGATAAGATAGCTCTCTGGATGATTGGCAGTAATTGCATGGGCAATATTTTGTAATAGAACAGTTTTACCAGTACGTGGAGGCGCAACAATCAATCCACGTTGCCCTTTACCAATTGGGGCCACTAAATCGATAACTCGAGAAGATAAATCTTTAGAATCAGATCCTTCAACTTCCATTTTGAAACGTTCATCAGGATAAAGTGGTGTCAGATTATCAAAATGTACTTTATGTTTTATAGTTTCAGGATCATCAAAGTTAATCGTATTTACTTTTAAAAGTGCAAAATAACGTTCGCCCTCTTTAGGTCCTCTAATAGGACCTTCAACAGTATCACCTGTTTTTAAAGAAAACCGTCTTAACTGTGATGGGGAGATGTAAATATCATCGGGACCAGGAAGATAGTTTGCATTGGCAGAGCGCAAAAAACCAAAACCATCTTGCAAAACTTCAACAACACCTTCTCCAATAATCTCAACATCATCTTCAGCAAGGTTCTTTAAAATCGCAAACATCAATTCTTGCTTGCGCAAGGCACTTGCACTTTCAACTTCAAGTTGTTCAGCAAATGCTAACAATTCAGTAGGCGATTTGATTTTCAAATCCTGGAGTTTCATCTGTTCCATATAAATCTCTAATTTTTACACTATGTGTCTAATTTTAATAATTGAAAACTCGAACGAGGTAGGAGATAAATTGTTCGAGAAAGTTTTGTCAGTTTTTATACTGAAATGGCGTCATTTGAATAAATCGCCTGTTACAAAGACTCCTATTAAACCTTTGTAAGAACTGCAAGTTATAAATAGAAAAAATACTAAAGAACGACAATTTAAAGGTTAAAATGGCTTTACAACAACCAAAATAACTATCAACACCAAAAAAACTGCAGGAACTTCATTCATAATACGATAAAATTTAACACTTTTATTACGCTGATCCTCAGAAAATTCTCTAACCCACTTAGAACAAACACCATGAAAACCCGAAAGTAAAAATACCAGAAAAAACTTGGAGATAAACCATCCAAATAGCCAAGCTTCACTTAGATACATCAGTGACAAACCAAAAACCCAAGTGAAAATCATTGCAGGTGTCATAATTCCCTTCAACAAACGTCGTTCCATAATCTTGAAAGTCTCAGAAGCTTCAGATTGTACGGCAAAATCATAATGATAAACTAGAAGACGCGGTAAATATAACATTGCAGCCATCCAAGAAATGACAGAAACAATATGCGCTACTAGCAACCATTCAAACATTTTAAACTACCCTCTAATACGCTTTAACATCTGTTCAACGTGAGAAATTGGAACCTCGGGCGTAATGCCATGTCCTAAATTAAATATCAAAGGACCATGCCCTAAATTATTCAAAATATCATCAATGCCAGCATTTAAAGCATCACCACCTGCTCTTAAACGCATAGGATCTAAATTACCCTGAATGGCACCCTTATTTTGCATTTGTTTTGCAATGTTATGAGGAACAGACCAATCAAGACTTACACAATCAACGCCAGTTTTAGAACGATAGTCTAAGTAATTAAATCCAGACCCTTTTGGGAAACCAATTATTTTTGCATCTGGTATTTCAGCACGTACACGATCTACAATGCGCTTAACAGGTTTGATACACCAATCATCAAAATCTGAATTGCCTAACACACCTGACCAAGAGTCAAAGATTTGGACTGCATCAGCACCACTTCTCAATTGTTTAATTAAATAATCACCTGAAACATCAGCTAATAAATCTAATAATTTTGAAAATTCATGTCTATGTTTATAAGCAAATAAACGCGAAGGTGCTTGATCTGGAGTACCACGGCCAGCAATTATATAAGTAGCAACAGTCCAAGGCGCACCACAAAATCCTAAAAACGTAGTTTCATTTGGTAATTTAGATCTAATATTAGTTACAGCATCAAATACAGGCGATAAAAATTCAAGTGCCTCCTCACTGCTTTTAAAACGATCCACTAAATCAACAATTTCATGCGCCTCAATAGGATCAAGCCTTGGTCCCTCGCCCTCTACAAATCTAACACTACGTCCCAATGCATCTGGTATAACCAATATATCTGAAAATAAAATAGAAGCATCAAAACCAAAGCGTTTAATCGGTTGCAATGTAACTTCAGTCGCTAACTCAGGTGTATAACAAAGGTTTAAAAAATTCCCTGCTCTTTTTCTAGTTTCTTTATATTCAGGTAAATATCTACCAGCTTGTCTCATCAACCAAATAGGTGGCACTTTGTATGTTTCACCATTCAATACATTCATTACTTTTTTATTAGAAGTGTTTTCCAACTTAAGACCTTTAAATGAGATTAGTTGTTTTATTGTTGTTGTTTATTGTCTGTGAATAACGGTAACTAAAAATTAACCACGAATATTACTTAAAAACAAAAATAAAATGCACAGTGCATAACAATACTAGATGCTTGTGATTAACGTGGATAACTTGAAAAACCAAATTAAAACAATAATTTAGAATGCGGCAAATTAGTCATAAAATATAGTAATTGAGTATAATATTTAACAATCATATTATCCCACTTATTCACAAGCACTGTCAAAATTAATACACGATAAATACTGTTGGACAAAATCTCAGTCAACGGGGGAAACTAAGTCATAAATTAACAAATGGTTACTTACGCACAATTATTCACAGTAATTCACAGCCAATATTAAATATTATAAATAAAGACTGGACTCGAAAATTCCAGATTCGATATATTAATCACTAAAGACAGTAGGAATTGAAATGCCCAATAAGAATCAAATCATTCTAGCTTCAAAAAGCAAATATAGAGCTATTCTATTAAAAAATGCCGGCATTCAATTTACACAGCAAGCAGCCCATATAGATGAACGCGCTATTGAAGAACCATTATTAGAAGCTGAAATGAATGCAGCAGATATCGCAGAAATCTTAGCGTTAGCGAAAGCGACTAAGGTTTCAGACAGAAATGAAAATACTTTGGTAATTGGTACAGATCAAACATTATCATTTGAGGGTTCACTTCTTCACAAACCACAAGACATGGAAGAGGCAAGAAAAAGACTATTAGCTTTTTCAGGAAAGTCTCACGAATTAAATTCAGCAATTGCAATTGTCAAAAATGGTGAAGTTTTATGGAGCTTTGTCGACAAGTCTGTCATTACCTTTAGAGAATTAACACCTAAATTTATCGGACAACATTTAGCCAGTGTAGGGGATGAAGTATTATCAAGTGTTGGTGCGTATCAAATTGAAGGCAAAGGGGTTCAATTATTTGAAAATATAGAAGGTGATTTCTTCTCTATTATGGGTCTCCCGCTTTTGCCGCTATTAGCTCAATTGCGAATAATTAATAAAGAAAATATTGAAAGCAGGAATAACTAAATGTCAATAAAAGAAGCTTTCATCTGTGGGCACCCAGTTAAACACTCACGCTCGCCGCTATTACATGGCTATTGGATTAAAAAACATAATATTGAAGGTCGGTATGGGAAAAAAGATATTGAACCGGAAAATATCAAAAGTTTTTTAAAATCTCTTAAAGAGAAAAAATTGGTTGGTGGTAATGTAACAATTCCCCATAAAGAAGCAGCATTTGAAGCGGTTGATAAACTTGATGGTGCCGCGACAAAAATTGGCGCTGTAAATACAGTGTGGTTTGAGGGTGACAAATTAGTGGGTGGTAACACAGACGCGCACGGCTTCACAGCAAACTTAGATCAACACGCGAAGGGATGGGATGAAAATCCTGAAAAGAAAACTGCAATTGTTTTTGGCGCTGGGGGCGCGAGTAGAGCAGTATTGTATTCATTAATAGAGCGCAAAATTTCAAAAATATATCTAATCAATCGCACGATTGAAAAAGCCAACAAACTTGCAAAAGAATTTGGGCCAACTGTAATTCCATTAAAAATTAGTGAAGCTGAAAGTGCATTGAACCAAGCTGATATTTTCATAAATTCAACCAGTATTGGTATGAAGCCCGATGACAAGTATCCATTTGAATTAGCGATGCTTAAATCAACAGCGCTCGTTACAGACTTAGTCTATACGCCATTGGATACTGTACTTATTATAGAAGCTAAAAAAGCTGGCTTAAAGACAGTTGATGGATTGGGAATGTTATTACATCAAGCTGTACCTGGCTTTGAAAAATGGTTTGGTATTAAGCCTAAAGTAACGGACGAACTTCGCCAACTTATTGTCGATGATCTTTAGCGTTTTAATAACATAGGCAGTTTATATATGATTATTATAGGTCTTACAGGTTCCATTGGAATGGGGAAAACAACAACAGCAAAAATGTTTGCTGATGAGGGTATCCCGGTTCAAGATGCAGATAAAGTTGTGCACGATCTTTATTGCGGTAAAGCCGTGGCTGTAATAGAGGCCGCTTTTCCAAATACGACAAAAGATAATAAAGTTGACCGCGTAGCTTTGGGAAAAATTGTCGTTGGCAACTCCGATGCAATGAAAAAATTAGAAACACTAATTCATCCGCTTGTAAAAAAAGAAAGAGATGTGTTTCTTAAGACTGCTCAAAAAAATGATATAAAAATAGTTCTATTAGACATTCCACTTTTGTTTGAAACTGGAATGGATAAACTTTGCGATACGATCATTGTAGTCACAGCCACACCTGAAGAACAAAAAAACCGGGTCTTGGCAAGAGACGGTATGAGTGAAGCGAAATTTAAAAAAATATTAGCATCACAAATGCCTGATGTTAACAAACGAGAACTTGCAGATTATATCATCGATACCTCTAAAGGTATAAAAGAAGCAAAGTTGCAAGTTCTAAGAATAATAGAAAAAATAAGCCAAACGCTAAATCAATAAGGTCATTAAAATGCGTGAAATTATATTTGATACAGAAACAACGGGGTTCAGACCAGAAGATGGTGAGCGCGTTGTTGAAATTGGCGCTGTAGAAATGGTAAACCGTACTTTAACGGGAAATGTGTTTCATGAATATTTAAATCCAGAAGGCCAAAAAGTTAATCCTGGCGCATTGCAAGTGCATGGATTAACCGATGAATTTCTAGCAAATCAAAAGTCATTCTCACAAGTCGCTAAAGAATTTGCAGAATTTATAAAAGGGGCAAATCTTGTGGCGCACAATGCCAAGTTCGATGTGAATTTTATGAACCATGAATTTGCTCGCCTTAAGATGCCACCGATCGATGATGATCTGGTGATAGATACGCTGCAAATTGCGCGCAAAAAGCATCCTATGGCGCAAAATTCGCTCGATCGGTTATGCGTTAGATATAAGATTGATAATTCATCGCGTACCAAACACGGAGCGTTGCTCGATTCGGAATTACTAGCCGAAGTTTATATTGAATTATTAGGCGGAAAACAGACCAGATTAGAACTGGAAAGTCTCAATGCGAATGATGAAAATACTAATGTTCAAAATGCAGCATATTCTAATGATAAGCCAAAGCGTAAAACGGCACTTGTATCAAAATTAACAGAACAAGAATTAAAAGCTCATAAAGAATTTGTAGAAAAATTAGGAGAGGACGCTATCTGGAAGAAGTTTTCAAATTAAGTTTGAAACATTATTCTCCCAGAAAGCAATTTTAAGTAAGCAAACTTAATTGCTAGTTTTAGCAGTTGCCGAAGCTTCTTCTGCAGCAGCAGCTTCAGCCATACGTTGTTGATACAAACGCGCAAAATCGACAGGGTCGATCATCAATGGTGGGAAGCCACCATTTCTTGTCGCATCTGAAATAATCTGACGTGCAAATGGGAACAACAAACGCGGGCATTCAATTAAGATTGCAGGAGACATTGCTTCAGGTGGAAGGTTAACAATGCGGAAAATTCCAGCATAAGTTAGGTCCACATTGAACATCATCTCTTTGCCAATGCCAGCTTTCGCTTCAAGCTTTAAAATAACTTCAAAATCAGTTTCTGATAAAGGATTAGCATTCACATTAATATTAATGTTGATTTCAGGCTGTTTTTCTTTTGGTAATAGTGAATTTGGTGAATTCGGGTTTTCAAAAGAAAGGTCTTTAATATATTGAGTGATGATACTCAATTGAGGCTGTTGATCTTCGCCAACTGCTTCTGGAGCTGTTTCAATTTTTTTGTCAGCTTTAGGTGCTTTTTTTGCAGGCTTTTTCGCCATAATATATTCCGCTCTTCAGTTTGGTTAGACACTAAAAATTATACTTACAAACTATATAGCCCATATAGTGCGATAATAATTTGCAACTTGGCTATCACGTAGCAATGTTGGAAACAAGCTTAGGTTATTAATTCGCATAAATAACACTCTATTCATTGCCATATAGACTTATTCTTTATCAATTCTCTTCTTTTGAATATCAGTATTTGTATCTTTAGTTTGTTTGTTCCACGGAGTATCAGGATTTGGGATATCAGAAAATTCATCAGGATTTAAATCAACAACATCATCTGAACGATTAGCACCACTAGAATAGTCTCCTCTATTCATGCCACCCCCCAATCCGCCACCAAATGAGGCGAATTTGATTTTCGAAGCAATAAAATTCCATATTACATTTCTTATTCCGGGAACAAAAAGCAAAAATCCAAGTGAATCTGTGACAAAGCCTGGGGTTAATAATAAAACACCAGCGACTAATATCATCGCTCCATGAACAAGTTCTTTTCCTGGAACCTTACCCGCTGCCGAGACTGCTTGAAGTTTGTTTAGAACTTGAAATCCCTGCCAACGCAATAAAATAGAACCAAAGATAGCGGTTAGGAAAATCATTCCAAGTGTATAAAAAACACCAATTTGACCACCAACAGCTATAAAAACGCCAATTTCAAGAATCGGAATAAGTAAAAGCATGAATGGTATTATAGAAAATGGCATGGTATTTCGACTCTCAATATTTGCACAGCAATTTTATTTTAATTACTATATAACTAAATTACCATATAAGCAGTGTTATAAAGGATTTCACCATCAAGGTTTGATTCTTTTATATATAAGCATATATGGAATGTATCGCTAACTACTCTGGTTTATAAAATGTTTGAAATGTTTGATTCAAAAACTCTTATTATTATTGCTGTTGCTGTCTTTGTTATTATGAGATTGCGCTCTGTTCTTGGTACCCGAACAGGGTATCAGGCACCGCCTGTCGATCGCGAAGAAATGAAACGCTTACGAGATGCAGCCAATGAAAACCAAGCTGAAAACCAAGCTGATAATACAGCAGACAATGTTGTACCGCTTCCTACCCGTAAATCAGCAGGAAAATCAGAAACTGCAAAGCGCGTTAAAGCAGCAGTTGATCCAATTACAAAATCAATCAATGAATATGCAAAATCAGGCACTAAATTAAACAAAGGTTTGAAATTAGTAGCCGCAACTTCTGCAGAGTTTGAACCTAATAATTTTGTCGATGGTGCACGCATGGCCTATGAGATGATTGTTACTGCATTCGCCGATGGCGATAAAAAAGCACTTAAAGGATTATTGTCAAAAGAAGTTTACGAAGGTTTTGCAGGTGTCATTACCCAGCGTGAAAAAGCAGGACACAAAGTTCATTCCACATTCATCGGCATTGAAAAATCAAACATCAAAGCCGCTAACGTTGAAAATAATGAAGCACTGGTAACTGTGCAATTTATTTCACAGATTGTTTCAGCAACTTTAGATAAAAATGATGAGCTTATCGAAGGCGATAGTGAAGAGATTGTTGAGGTAAACGACATTTGGACATTTGCCCGTGAAACGCGTTCAAAAGATCCAAACTGGAAATTAGTCGCTACAGAATCTGATACATAGTCAACTATCAAAGATTAAGTAAAAGGTTTGCTATTATGGGCGACAATAACTCTCAAAAAATAGCGCACTTTAAACCACTGGAATATTCTCAAATACCAGGCTGGGAAAATGACAATCATTTACAAGCATTAAACGCTTTATTATGGAGTGCAAAACGTACTAAAGAAAAACCATATAAGACAAAGCGTTTGAAAGTTGATGCATCAGCGTTAAACTCAATCTTACTGAAAATGCTAGAAACCGATTTTGATGGGTTTAATTCTAAGCAAGCTGCTAGAAATTTTTTTGAAAAGAATTTCAAACCACATTTAATCACCTCTAATGGCTCAACAGATAAAGCGACAGACTCTTTTTCAGGCTTTGTGACTGCCTATTTCGAGCCAGAAGTAGACGCCTCAAAAGTACAAACAGATAAATATAAATACCCTATTTTAAAACGTCCTGCAGATTTGGTTGCCATTAATGATGATGAGCGCCCAGCATCAATTGGTAAAACTTTTTTCTTTGCCAGAAAACTATCAAAAACTAACACGAACAGATTTGAAACATTTCCCAATCGCCAACAAATAGAAACAGGTGCATTAGATAAGCAAGGCCTAGAAATTTATTGGTTTGAAAGCAAAATTGATATTTTCTTTATTCATATCCAAGGTTCTGCTCGGTTAATTTTAAAAAATGAACAAGGCGACAATGTCATTGAGCGCATATCATATGACGGTAAGTCTGGGCATGAATTTACACCGATTGGAAAAATATTAATTGAGCGTGGTGAAATTGAACGTGAAGAAATCACGATGCAATCAATTAGAGAGTGGTTGCTCACTCATCCAGAACAAGCTGATGCATTAATGCACAAAAACGAATCCTTCATTTTCTTTCAAAAAATAGATCATCCAGAACCAAAGCTTGGGCCCGTGGCCGCCTCTGGCGTGCCCCTCACCCCAAATCGCAGTTTAGCAATAGATCACAAACTACAAACCTTTGGCGCGCCTATATTTATCTCTACCAAAAATCCAGTGGGTACTGATGAAAAACCATTTCAAAAATTAATGGTCGCACAAGATACAGGTTCTGCAATTGTTGGCTCTGCCAGAGGAGATTTATTTATTGGCACAGGAGAAGAAGCAGCCAAAATTGCCGGTGCTGTGAAACACCCAGCAGATTTTATTATTCTGCTTCCTAAAAAAGCATCATCCACCGCTCATTCTGATTATGAAGTGGTTTAAAAATAATGCGCCGCAAAAATACGCCCAAAGGCCCAATAAACATAAAAAGCGCTAGAAAGTTAAAACCTGAAGAAGTTCGTTTATGGCAAAAGGTAAAAAGAACCATAGAACCACACAGCGACCCTAAAATGGATATGGATGAATTTTTGGCAGCGCTTGGCGATGTCAAAAAAACTTTGGGCTCGCCAATTCATATTGTTGCGTTAGAAAAGAGCACGAAGCCTATACTATCTAATAAAACTATCAAAAAAAGTGAAACAACTCGAACATATGAAGTGCCCTCTTATGCGCCGCCTATTTCAAAACCAAAGGCTTCCAATAAATTAAATGCGCCAATTGATAACCCAACTGTTCGTAAATTAACCAAAGGCCGTTTGCCTATCGATGCGCGCATTGATTTACATGGCATGACGCAAGTTCAAGCCCACAGAACGTTGTTAAATTTTGTGCAAGATGCCTATTCCTCTTCATTGCGAATAGTTTTGGTTATTACGGGCAAAGGAAGAATTAACGAGGGAATTTTGCGCAACGGCGTTCCCAATTGGTTGCAAGAAGATACTCTCTCGGCATATGTTTCAGGCTTTAGAAGTGCTCATATAACACATGGTGGAACTGGCGCGTTATATGTGAGAATTCGCAAAAACAAATATTAGCACTAAAGGTATTTTTATGACCCCCTTTGGACATCGTGTCAGAGAATTAAGAGCAGAGCGTAATATTACGCAAAAGAAAATGGCCGCCGAATTAGGGGTTTCTGCTGCCTATCTTTCTGCATTGGAAAAGGGAAATAGAGGCGCGCCAAGTTGGGACTTTGTTCAACGTGTCATTGGCTATTTCAATATCATTTGGGATGATGCTGAAGAATTGCAAAAC
This sequence comes from Hyphomicrobiales bacterium, assembly GCA_002400845.2. GTDB lineage: Bacteria > Pseudomonadota > Alphaproteobacteria > Rhizobiales > Rhizobiaceae > Salaquimonas. The sequence goes on along the minus strand of NVRK02000010.1, from coordinate 7,790 downwards.
TTAGCGCTTCGCTCTCATCCAAAAGTGATGATAGACACGAGCAATTTAACTGCCGAAGCTACAGAGCTTGCAAATTTGCTGAGTAGAAGTATTGGCCATTTAAAAAAAGATGATCTGTTAGAGTTGATCCATCAAGTTAATGTCCGTGCTAATAGCAATAAATATTAGTCGAATTAATTAACTAGGTTTATTTGCGCAGATTTATTTGACCAATGTATAAAGCTCTTTCAGCTTTTTATTCACCAGCCAGCCATAATAATTTTCTCTAGGGAAAATATTTTTAGAACGCTTGCGTTTTTTCTTCAAAGCATAAGCGCGGTCATAAACATCGCCTAAATTATATAGAGTAGCTGTAATGCCGGGGTTTTTAGAAATATCAACGCCAGCAACTTCTCTATAAGCCGTGATAGAAGTTTTAATAACTGCCGCCATATAATCCAGCGCAGATTTTGGATCCATGATGGTTTTATAAACTTGCGGCGCGTCTTTAGCATTTAGTGCACGCGTTCCTTTTGTTCTTCTCACAAGATCATCAACCCGCAATGCAGTTAAAGGATTTAACTGACCAAGACCAAATGTTTGCCCTGCATATAAGGGTTGGAAAAACACGGCGCCAAATCTATTCTTTGGCCATTTCTTACCATCAAGTTTTTTACCGTAAAACTTTGCACGCCAAACATCTTCACGGCAATCCCACTGATGATAGCTAGATTTTAATGCGTCACATTTTTCAAATTGAGGGCGCTTGATAAATTTGGTAACATGTTCGCCATCATATTCAAAAGAAATTGCAGATTCAAAATACGAAGCAGCTTTTACAAAATAAGTTTGTATGTGGTCTAGCGCATCAACATTATAAGTATGTTCGCCAACCAATGCGCCAACTATATGCACAGGTTCGATGCCAAATTTTTTGGCAGAGCTTTTTATGGCTGCATTTAATTTTGCATCCGTTTTAATAAGATCCCGAATTTTTCTATATTTACCTTCAAAACTTCCGTTCGTTGCTCTCGTGCGAGATATTGCACCCGTTGGAATGCCTGGTTGTTTTTTGTAATGATTGCCAGCAGGCATTTTTACATATTTTGTAGGGGCTTTCTTTTTAGCTTTTTTAGAATTCTGTTTTTTCGAAGTAGATTTTTTAATAGCTTTCTTTTTGCTTGTCTTAGCCGTAGCCTTTTTAGAAGCGGGTTTAAATTTTTTCAGAACAGTTTTTTTCTCAGGCTCTGCGTGTGCAGTACCTGTTAAAACTGCGCCGCCCAACATTGCTAAGGATGCAAGTACACAAAAAGAAATAATAAATGCTCTAAAATACATCACGCAAACCTGAACTGCTAAAATAAAATTTTTACCCATAAGAATTAAAACTTAAGGGCTTAATTGGTGCCAAAACAACCATGCCAGAAAATGCCCCATCGCGCTCTAAGAGTCGAGGGCATTTCTCCTTAATTGTCTTCTAAAGGATATAGCGGCTTAAGTCTGTGTCCTCTGCTATATCCCCAAGATGTTTTTTCACATACTTTGCGTCAATTTTATGTGCCTCACCTGATTTATCTGCAGCATTAAATGAAATTTCGTCAAGCACCCGTTCCATAACAGTTTGCAACCGACGCGCACCAATATTTTCAATGGAAGAATTAAGGGACACAGCAATATCGGCCAAAGCATCAATAGCATCCTCGGTAAATTCCAGTTCAACATCTTCGGTGCCCAAAAGCGCAATATATTGTTTTATCAAACTTGCTTCAGGTTCGGTTAGAATTCTAACAAAATCTTCTTTTGTTAACGCACGTAATTCTACACGTATCGGCAAACGACCTTGTAATTCAGGCAGAAGGTCAGAAGGTTTGGATACGTGAAACGCGCCAGAAGCAATGAACAAAATATGATCGGTTTTAATTAGGCCATGTTTTGTGGCAACTATTGTTCCCTCTATCAACGGTAACAGATCTCTTTGTACGCCTTCGCGTGAAACACCGCCGCTTGAAGATTTGTGGCTGACAGCGATTTTATCAATTTCATCTAAAAACACGATACCGTTATTTTCAACGGCATCAATTGCTTCAGCAACAATTTGGTCTTGGTCGAGCATTTTGTCAGATTCATCAGCGACTAAAATCTCATAAGATTCTTTGATAGAAGTTTTACGCTTCTTAGTTTGCTTGCCCAATCCGCCCATCAAATCACTAAGATTAATGCCAACCATCGAGCCGCCCGGCATGCCAGGAATTTCCATGCCGCCCATTGGGCTGCTTGTGTCAGCAACTTCAACTTCAATTTCTTTTTCGTCTAATGAACCATCGCGTAATTTTTTACGAAAGTTATCTCTAGTACCAGGACTTGCTGTTGTTCCACACAAGGCATCCAATACGCGCTCTTCTGCCGCTAGGTGCGCTTTTGCTTTAACTGATTCGCGCTTTTTCTCTTTTACTAAATTGATACCAACTTCAATTAGGTCGCGAATAATTTGTTCAACATCACGGCCTACATAACCAACTTCGGTAAATTTCGTCGCTTCAATCTTGATAAAAGGCGCATTGGCAAGTTTTGCTAATCTGCGTGAAATCTCTGTTTTACCAACGCCCGTCGGGCCAATCATTAGAATGTTTTTTGGTAACACTTCTTCGCGCATAGGGCTTTCTAATTGCTGTCTGCGCCAACGGTTGCGCAATGCTATAGCAACGGCACGTTTGGCATCTTTTTGTCCAATAATATATCGGTCTAATTCAGAAACAATTTCGCGGGGTAGAAAGTCAGTCATTAAGTCCTCATGGGAGTGAGTTTTATGGGAGGTGTTTGTTACCAATGCAGTTTTGCTAAAATTATTTTTCGTCTAGGCTTTCGATAATCAAATTATGATTTGTATAAACGCAAATTTCGCCAGCGATCTGCATGGCTCTGGTTGCAATGTCTTCTGCTGATTTTTTGGTATCAGATAAAGCTCTTGCCGCGGCCAAGGCATAATTTCCGCCAGAACCAATTGCCATAATGCCATCTTCTGGTTCAAGCACATCGCCATTCCCAGTTACGCATAGACTTACATTTTTATCAGCAACCAACATCATGGCTTCAAGATTACGCAAATATTTATCTGTACGCCAATCTTTGGCAAGTTCGACGCAGGCGCGCATCAATTGATCTGGATATTGTTCGATTTTCTTTTCCAAACGGTCAAGCAAAGTAAAGGCATCGGCTGTCGCGCCTGCAAAACCAGTAATGACTTCGTTATTTTTACCAATGCGGCGTACTTTTCGGGCGTTGCCTTTAATAACCGTTGGCCCAAGGCTAACTTGCCCATCGCCAGCGATAACAACTTTTCCGCCTCTGCGTACTGTAATAATTGTGGTTGCATGCATGGGTTCAAGGGCCATTAGATTCTCCGAATTAATTTGTAACCTGATATTTAAGTGTTTTCTTATCTGTTGCAAGATGGGTATTGTAGAACTGTCAAAAAATAATTAGAATTTTTATGTAAGTATGCTTTTATGCGAGGTATGAATATTTATGGTTAATGCAAATGTTATTTATTTCGTAACATTGTAGTGATATATGCTTTCTAAATTAAGCGCTTACATGCCTTATCATGTGTAAGTAGGTTTATCGTATGTTGATATGTGTAATGAGTAAAGTTGATAACAATTATGACTAAAAGAGAAGCAAGCATTTCCAGAAAAACCAACGAAACCAGTATTAAGGTTGAGTTGAACTTAGATGGTACTGGAAAATACGATATACAAACGGGCATTGGCTTTTTTGACCACATGCTTGAGCAATTGTCTCGGCACTCTTTGATCGACATGAAAATTAGAGCAGATGGCGATTTGCACATTGACGCACACCACACAACAGAAGATGTCGGCATTGCAATTGGCCAAGCCTTATCTAAAGCATTAGGTGATCGCGCTGGTATTACGCGTTATGCCTCACTTGATTTGGCAATGGACGAAACCCTAACAAGGGCGGCACTTGATGTATCTGGCAGGCCTTTCCTCATTTGGCAGGCAGAATTTTCCCGCGATAAAGTGGGTGATTTTGATACTGAGCTTTTCCAAGAATTCTTCCAAGCATTTTCACAAAACGCTGGCATTACCCTGCATGTGACCAATATCTACGGGTCGAACAATCACCACATAGCAGAAACTTGTTTCAAAGCAGTGGCGCGTTGTTTGCGCACAGCAATTGAGATTGATCCACGCCAAAAAGGTGTTATTCCGTCGACCAAAGGCACGCTTAACGGTTAAGTTTAGAATTGCTTTTTAAACCCTGCTCACTATATAAAGTTACGATGTATACAGTTACGACAGAATATCTCGTATCGGCACTCAGTAAGAGCTAATAATATCATGGCTATCTATGAAGCATATTTATCGCCTTTAACAAATGACCAGGGTTCGGCTACGCAATATGAAAGTCTTCAATCTTTTAAGTTAGTAGAAGATAAAAAGCATATATTAGCACTTATTTTTCCAATTGTTTGGCTGTTTTGGAACAGGCTGTGGTTTTGGCTTGCGGCCTATATTTTGGCTTCCATAGTGTTTGTTCTTCTATCAAATTCGTATTTACCAATTATTGGCAGTATCATGTCACTTGTGACGGGGCTGTTTTTATTTCTTGAAGGCAGAACCTTAATTGTTACAAAATTAGAGCGACAAGGTTGGTACTTTGCAGGTGTCGTAGATGCACCAGATGTTGAAATTGCAGAATATAAATATCTTGAAAGCCAAGAAAACTCAAACCTTTCAATTGATTCTTCCGTTGAACCCATTATATCGGTAGACGAAAAATCCAGTCTATCTAACCAAGCTGCAAAATCACCAACTAAGTATAAAATGGGCGATCGCCCCTCTATTGGTATTTTTTCAGAAGATTAGATTTATAAAATACTTTTGAAAGTCGAAAATGACATCTAACTTAGTCACAATCATTGATTATGGATCAGGAAATTTGCATTCTGTCGCAAAGGCATTTGAGCGCGCTGTTCGTGATGCAAATTTAGACATTCAAATTGAAGTTACTTCTTCTGCCGATCGTGTGGCGCAGGCTGATAAAATAGTCTTACCTGGCGTTGGCGCATTTGCAGATTGTCGTAAAGGTTTGGACGCAGTAGATGGCATGGTCGATGCGCTAGAAGAAAACGTAATTCAAAAAGGCCGCCCGTTCTTAGGGATTTGTGTTGGAACACAATTAATGGCGCAGCGCGGCCTAGAAAAAGAAACAACAAATGGCCTTGGTTGGATTAAAGGCGATGTTATTGAAATTATGCCAGATGATCCAAAGCTTAAAATCCCGCAAATTGGCTGGAATACGATCGATCTAGTAGGTGAGAAAAACAAAGATCATCCTTTGTTTAATGGTATTAAAACAGGACCTGAGGGTAGCCACGCATATTTTGTGCACTCTTATCACATCGCGGCAAATGAGAATGAGATTATAGCAACTACAAATTACGGTGGCCCTGTTACGGCAATTGTTGGCCGTGACAATATTATTGGTACGCAGTTTCACCCAGAAAAAAGCCAAAAACTTGGCCTTGCCTTCATCACCAACTTTCTAAAATGGAAGCCTTAAATCAGTGTCTAAATCAGTGTCTAAATTAGCGGCTAACAAAATTCTATTCCCAGCGATTGATCTTAAAGATGGTCAATGCGTTCGTCTTAAACTTGGCGATATGGATCAAGCTACTGTGTATAATGAAGATCCAGCTGCGCAAGCAAAGGCCTTTGAAGATCAAGGGTTTGATTGGCTTCACGTTGTTGACCTTAATGGTGCATTTGCTGGTGAATCTGTAAATTCTGCTGCAGTTGAATCAATTTTAGCAAGCACCAAAAACCCTGTTCAATTGGGCGGCGGTATTAGAACGCTCGATCATATTGAAGATTGGCTCTCTAAGGGCCTAACACGCGTTATCCTCGGCACAATAGCAGTTCGTGAACCTGCATTGGTGATTGAAGCCTGCAAAGAATTCCCGGACCATGTTGCTGTTGGCATCGATGCAAAAGGCGGTAAAGTTGCTGTTGAAGGCTGGGCTGAAGCATCAGAATTGGGTGTGATTGAATTGGCTCTAAAATTTGAAGATGCAGGTGTGTCAGCCATCATCTATACAGACATTGATCGCGATGGTATTTTAACAGGCATCAATTGGGAGTCGACCATTGAACTTGGCAATGCGGTTTCAATTCCTGTGATTGCTTCTGGTGGTTTAGCTTCCATTGATGATGTGAAACGCATGACGCAACCAGATTGCGCAAAGTTAGAAGGCGCGATTACAGGCCGCGCATTGTATGATGGTCGCTTAGACCCAGCTGAAGCGTTGGCAGTTTTAAAGGCAGGTGCGTAATGCTAAAATCTAGAATTATGCTTTGTTTAGATGTGAAAGATTGCTCGCATCCGCGCCGCCCACAGCGTGGCGTAGACGCGCAAACAAACAATCGACGCGAAGCGAGGACGCGCAAAGAGATAATCGACGCGAAGGGAATGTTGTTAAATGCTTAAATCTAGAATTATCCCGTGTCTTGATGTTAAAGACGGCCGCGTCGTTAAGGGCGTTTCATTCGTTGATTTAATTGACGCTGGTGATCCCGTGCAAGCGGCAAAGGCCTATGATGCGGCTGGTGCAGATGAACTCACGTTTTTAGACATCACTGCTTCGTCAGACAATCGCAGTATTATTTTTGATGTTATTAAAGAAACAGCTGAGCATTGCTTTATGCCTGTAACCGTTGGTGGCGGCGTTCGTGAGGTTGCAGATGTTAGAAAGCTCTTAAATTCAGGCGCTGATAAAGTTGCGATGAATACAGCTGCGATTAACCGCCCAGAATTGGTAAAAGAAGCGGCTGATAAGTTTGGCAATCAATGTATTGTCGTTGCGATGGATGCAAAAAAAGTATCAGCAGACAATGAACCAGATCGCTGGGAGTTGTTTACCCATGGTGGGCGCGAAAAAACAGGCATCGAAGTTGGCGAGTTTGCCAGAAAAGTAACAGCCCTTGGCGCTGGTGAAATTTTGCTAACCTCTATGGATCAAGATGGTCAAAAAAATGGCTATGATTTAGCGTTAACACGCTATGTTGCAGACAGTGTACGTGTACCAGTGATTGCTTCAGGTGGCGTAGGTAATTTGGATCATTTAGTCGATGGTATAAAACTAGGTGGTGCAGGCGCTGTATTGGCGGCTTCAATTTTTCACTTTGGAACTTTTACCATCGGTGAAGCAAAACAGCATATGCATGATGCAGGAATTGCTGTAAGACTAGATTGAAGTGGGAATAATCATTTAATTGCAGAAAGTTTGGCGGAATATTCATGGCTAGATTTACACTTAATATGTTAGAAAAAATTGTTGCTGAGCGTGCAGAAGTAAGCGACGGCTCCTCATACACAGCATCTCTTATTGCTTGTGGCGTAGAAAAATGCGCGCAAAAAATGGGTGAAGAAGCGGTTGAAGCGGCAATTGCAGCATCGGTTAAAAATACAAGCGAATTGACAAAAGAAGCGGCAGATTTGTTGTATCATCTGTTAGTGGTGTTAAAGGTTTCCGACATTCCGCTTAAAAACGTAATGGATGAATTGGACAGGCGCACAGCGCAAACGGGCTTGCAAGAAAAAGACTCTCGCCCAATAGCCGCAGCAGCTGGAAAACTTAAAAAAGTAAAATCCACTAAGCCAGCTCGCCCTGCGCCCAAAAGAAAATAATGATTTATAAGAAATAATTTTATGAGCGTAGAACAACAACAAAAGCAGGACAATATTACTAAACTGCAAAAAGCGGGTGCGTTTTGGGATCATAATTT
>NVRK02000001.1 GCA_002400845.2 Hyphomicrobiales bacterium | reverse complement strand
CGGTTGATTATTCGAGCGCTGGAACGGTTGAATTTATCGTTGATAAGAACCGTAAATTTTACTTCTTAGAAATGAATACACGCCTACAAGTTGAACACCCAGTAACAGAGCTCATTACTGGCATTGATCTGGTAGAGCAGATGATACGCGTTGCCTATGGCGAGAAGCTTGCCATTAAACAAAGCGATGTAAAACTAAACGGATGGGCGATGGAAAGCCGTTTGTACGCCGAAGACCCTTATCGTAATTTTCTACCTTCCATTGGTCGCTTAACGCGCTATCGCCCACCAGCAGAAGGTGAGACAAACGGCACTATCATTCGCAATGATACGGGCGTTTATGAAGGTGGTGAAATTTCGATGTTTTATGACCCGATGATCGCGAAACTTTGCACATGGGGCAAGGACCGCGCCACGGCTATTGAAACAATGAGCGCCGCACTAGACCAGTTTGAAGTGGAAGGCATTGGGCATAATTTACCATTCCTTTCTGCCGTTATGAGCCATGATCGTTTTAAGTCTGGCAACATAACCACAGCCTTTATAGCAGATGAATATCCAGAGGGCTTTGAGGGCGTTTCGCTTAATGATGAAACACTGAATGACATAGCAAGCATTACAAGCGCGATGCATTATCAAGATCAACTTCGTAGCAATCCAAAATCCAACCTTAGCGCTGATAAAATAGTTACCATTGGCGAGAGCCGTTTCACCTGCACTGCAACGCCTGTTGTTGACCAACCTGCCAAAAATCAAAAAGGTGGCAGGTACGCTGTTACGATCAATGATAAATCACAGGACGTGTTTTGTGATTATTCTCCAAATACAAAACTGGTTAGAGCGAGTGTAAATGGCAAAGACTATTATTTAAAAGTTGCGACAATTCCAACTGGCTATAACATTCGTTGTTTGGGTGCAGATTTGAAAGTATCTGTTCTGCGTCCACGCATTGCAGAATTAGCCGCGCTAATGCCAATTAAACTGCCGCCTGATACCTCTAATTTATTGCTTTGCCCAATGCCGGGCCTTGTGGTTAAGCTACATGTTAAAGAAGGTGATACAATTGAAGAAGGCCAAGCGCTTGCAATAGTAGAAGCCATGAAAATGGAAAATGTTCTGCGTGCAGAAATTTCTGGTGTGGTGGCTAAAGTACCCGTTAGCGAGGGCGACAGCCTTGCGGTAGACGAAGTGATTATGGAGTTTGATTTATGAGTGAAAACTCCAAAAATGATATAAAGCGTGATTGGTTACTAATCGCCACCAAAGAGATGAAGGGCAAAGACCCTGAGACCTTGAATTGGAAAACGCCAGAAGGCGTAACTATAAAACCACTTTATACGGCAGATGATGTACCAGAGAATGTGGCTGATGAAATACCTGGTGTTGCGCCATTTACGCGTGGTGTTAAAGCCACCATGTATGCAGGACGTCCGTGGACTGTGCGCCAATATGCGGGTTTTTCAACCGCTGAAGAAAGCAACAAATTCTATCGCAAGAATTTAGCGGCAGGACAAAAAGGCTTGTCGGTTGCTTTTGATCTCGCAACACACCGTGGCTACGATTCAGATCACCCTCGTGTATCGGGTGATGTTGGCAAAGCTGGCGTTGCGATTGATAGCGTTGAAGATATGAAGATTTTATTCGACGGCATTCCGCTCGATAAAATGTCGGTTTCTATGACCATGAATGGTGCGATTATTCCTGTGCTTGCCATGTTTATTGTCGCGGGCGAAGAACAAGGTGTTGATAAAAGCAAACTTTCTGGCACCGTACAAAATGATATTTTAAAAGAATTTATGGTGCGTAATACTTATATTTATCCGCCTAAACCAAGCATGCGTATTGTGGCGGATATTATCGAATATACCGCCACCAACATGCCAAAATATAATTCAATTTCTATCTCTGGTTATCACATGCAAGAGGCTGGCTCTACGCTTGCGCAAGAGCTTGCCTATACCCTTGCAGATGGCATGGAATATGTTCGTGCGGCAATGGATAAGGGGTTAGACGTAGACCAGTTTGCAGGACGCTTGTCGTTCTTCTTTTGCATTGGTATGAACTTTTTTATGGAGGCTGCAAAGCTTAGAGCGGCTCGCCAAATGTGGGCAAAAATCATGACTGATTTTGGTGCAAAATCTGAACGTTCAAAAATGCTTCGCACCCACTGCCAAACTTCGGGCGTTTCGCTCACTGAGCAATCCCCCCATAACAATGTTATTCGCACGACGGTTGAAGCAATGGCGGCCGTGCTTGGTGGCACGCAGTCGTTACACACAAATTCGTTTGATGAGGCAATTGCCCTACCCACTGAACAGTCTGCTCGTATCGCTAGAAATACGCAATTAATTTTGCAACACGAAACTGGTCTTACCAATGTTGTCGACCCGTTGGGTGGTTCATATTACGTTGAATCGCTCACCAAAGAATTGGCGGATGAAGCTTGGGCACTAATTGACGAAGTTGAAAAGCTAGGCGGCATGACAAAAGCCGTTGAACAAGGCTTGCCTAAAATGCGTATAGAAGAAGCTGCAGCTAAAAGACAAGCGCGCGTTGATAAAGGCGAAGACGTAATTGTTGGCGTAAACAAATATGCGGTTGATGATGAAGAGCCGATTGATATTTTAGAAATCGACAATGCAAAAGTTCGTGAATCACAAATTGCGCGCCTTACTAAAATTAAAAAATCACGCAGTAAAGATACGTTAAAATCATCACTCGACAGTTTGGCAAAAATTGCTGCAAATGGAAAAGGTAATTTGTTAGAGGCTGCCATTGAAGCGGCACGCGCACGCGCCACGCTTGGCGAAATTTCAGACGCTATGGAAACCGCCTTTGATAGACACAGCGCCACAACACGCATTATCGCTGGCGTATATGCAGAGGCTTATAAAGGTGACCCCGAATTTAAAATGATACAAACGCGCATTGCAGACTTTATAAAAGACACAGGCAAAGCGCCGCATATTATGGTTTGTAAAATGGGCCAAGATGGACATGACAGAGGCGCAAAAATTATCGCCACTGCTTTTGCAGATATTGGCTTTACGGTTGATTTGTCGGACCTATTTGAAACACCACAAGAAATTGCAACAAAAGCAATTAAAGCCAACGTAGATGTGATTGGCGTTTCGTCACTCGCTGCTGGTCACAAGACGCTTATTCCAGAATTGATTGAATTGTTAAAGGCAAAAAAACGCGATGATATCATCGTTATTTGTGGCGGAGTAATTCCAGAACAAGACTATGCCTTTTTGCGTGACGCTGGCGTTGCCGATATCTTTGGGCCTGGCTCAAACGTGCTAGAGGCCGCCAATGCTGTGCTAGGGCAAGTTAAGGGTGACAGGCGCAATAGGTAGAGTGAAAACACTCATTACTTATCACCAGCTTTACTCATCATGGCTTCTCCTTCTAGCAAAGGCACTAAACCTTGAATCTCTCGCTGTATAAATTCGCGGAAGAGCCTAACCCGTTTTGTTCGCCTTAAATCACCGTGGTACACTAACCAGAGACCAAGATTGTGTTGCTTTTTTGGAGATTGATAGCGCTCAAGTGATGGCTCTCTATCACCCATGAAGCAAGGCAAATAAGCCAGCCCTGCCCCCTCTTTCAAAGCTGCAAGCGTTAATAGCGTGTCATCTACATACATATTATGGGTTTTGTCAGGACAGGATTCTTTTGTCCAAGAAGTATGAAATCCACAGCACTCTATACCAAGCCATTTTTCATGGACTTGACCACTATGTAGTTGCTTACAATAAGATTTCTCTGCGTAAACAGCAGATGCAACCGTCGCCAAATTTGTCCCAAAAAGAGTATCAGGAGGCGAATTTGTCAGTCGAATTGCAATATCAGCATCTCGTTCTGCAAGTTTTACAAATTTGTTACTAACATCAATGTGAAGTTCAATTTTTGGATATAATTTACTGAAGCTTGTAAATAAGGGCATTAATATAGTCGATGCCATATTGTTAATTGCAGAAACATGTAACACGCCAGCCTCATTTGCATCTTCCCCACCTTTTGCTTCCTCAAAACCTAAAATCTCAATTTCAATCTTACTTGCTGTAAGCTGCAACTCCTCTCCTGTTTCAGTTAGCTCATATCCCGATTTTTTTCGTTCAATCAGCCGACTTCCCAAACGCTCCTCAAGTGATCGTAATCTTCTTGAAACTGTTGAATGCTGGACAGACAATCTCTTCGCTGCTCCACTAATTGAACCAGCACGCGCGATTGCTAAAAATATTCTTATATCATCCCACTGCATACCGTGCTCATCTTACTTGTGCATTTTTGCACATTTAGTGTCGCGTTTTCGCTAATTGCTCCAATTCTGCCCTCATGCAACATAGATATCAACTAAATTTACACAAACAGGAGATAAACATGACTAAAATTGCAGTAATCCAACACCCACCTGTGTATTTAAATTTAGAAAAAACAATGGCCCGCGCAATTAAATTAGTAAAAGAATCCGCGCAAGCAGGGGCGCAATTAGTTGTTTTTCCAGAAGCGTGGTTCCCTGGTTACCCAACTTTTGTTTGGCGACTTCCTCCTGGTGCGGGAATGGGTAAAACTGACGAATTGTTCAAAATTCTACAAGACAACTCAATTGACCTAAGCAAAAAAGAATTTTTCCCCTTACAAAAAGCTGCAAAAGAAAATGGCGTAGTCATAGTGGCTGGCTACAATGAACTTGATGGCGCTGCGAGTGGCAGTACAATTTTTAATAGCTGCATTATAATAGACGCAGATGGTACAATTGCTAACAACCACCGTAAGTTAATGCCAACCAACCCAGAGCGCATGGTTTGGGGCTTTGGAGATGGATCTGGTCTTAATGTCGTGAATACAGCTGTTGGGCGTATTGGTGCCTTAATATGCTGGGAAAATTATATGCCCCTTGCTAGGTTTTCTCTTTACGCCCAAAATATTGATATATACTTGGCACCTACGTGGGATAGTGGTGATACATGGCAAGCTACATTGCAACATATCGCACGCGAAGGTGGTTGCTGGGTAGTTAGTTGCGCTACCACAATCAAGGTATCCGATATACCTACCAGCATCCCTTATTATGATGAGTTATTTCCAAATAAAGATGAATGGCTAAACCCTGGTGATGCAGTTGTTTACAAGCCCTTTGGAGGGATACATGCAGGCCCTATGCATCAGGAAAAAGGTATATTATTTTCTGATATAGACGTTAAAGCTGCGCGTAGTTCACGTAGAAAATTTGATGTCGCAGGACATTATGCAAGACCAGATGTATTTTCACTTTCTGTAAATAGAGGCCCTACTCCGCCAGTAACGTTTGAGTAATCATAAGAGGTATACTCTTTGATGAAAATGTTGTG